>JANOTO010000319.1:0-7638 GCA_031416395.1 Rhodoferax sp.
GCCAGTGCGGCAACCTGCTCACGCAGGGCCTCGCGGGCTTTGACGGTCTGCTGATCAGCTTCGGCCTTGGCGGCTTCGATGATCTTGTTGGCTTCTGTCGTGGCCTTGACTTTGGCCTCTTCCACGATGGCTTGACCGCGACGCTCGGCATCTGCCAGGCGCGCAGCGGTCTCGTTGCGCGACTTGGTCAGCTCGTCTTCCACGCGCTTGTTGGCGCTGGAGAGCTCGGCTTTGGCCTTATCGGCAGCGACCAGGCCTTCTTGCACCTTGAAGGCGCGTTCGTCCAACGCTTTTTTGAGCGGCGGGACGACGAAGTTCATGGTGAACCACACAAAAATGAGGAACACGATGATCTGAATGATCAGGGTGGCATTGATATTCACAACTGAATCCTTCCGGTGGGTTTGTTAATCGGCATCCCGTGACGGACGTTGGCCGGACACTGCAAAGTAGGTTCCAGCCATAACAAACTACGGAAATTACTTGACCAAGCGGGCGATCTGGCCCAGGAACGGATTGGCCGTGGCGAACCACAGTGCAATACCGGTGCCGATAATGAAAGCAGCATCGATCAGACCGGCCAGCAGGAACATCTTGGTTTGCAACTCACCCATCAGCTCGGGCTGGCGTGCGGCAGATTCAAGATACTTCGAGCCCATGATGCCGATGCCGATACAGGCACCCAGTGCGCCCAGACCAATGATCAGGCCCGTGGCGAGCGCGACAAAACTAATAACTTCCATGATGACTCCTAAGTTTGGATGGAAAGGTTGAGGTAAAAGGAAAACTATTCAGGGCGATGATTGCAATCAATGTGCGTCATGCGCCTGCCCCAGGTACACCAGGGTGAGCATCATGAACACAAAGGCTTGCAGTGTGATCACCAGAATGTGGAAGATCGTCCAGGCGGTGCCTGCAACGATGTGCATGAAGGTCACAAACAGGCCGCTGCCTGAAAGTGCGAAGGAGCCGCCGAGCAGTGCGATCAACATAAAAATCAACTCACCAGCGTACAGGTTGCCAAACAGTCGCATGCCGTGGGAGACCGTCTTGGCGACAAACTCGATCATCTGCATAGCAAAATTGATCACGCCCAGAATCACCGCAAAAATCGGATTCTTGCTGGTGCCAAAAGGCGCGCATACCAGTTCATGTGCCCAACCGCCCAGGCCCTTGATCTTGATGTTGTAGTAGATGCAGATCATCAACACGGCGACGGCCATGCCCATGGTCACGGAGAGGTCGGCAGTGGGCACGACGCGCATGTAATCTTTTGCGCCGATTGCTGGGCCGGCCACATGCCAGATGGAGGGGATCAAATCCACGGGCAACATGTCCATGAAGTTCATCAAGAAGATCCACACGAAGATCACCATCGCGAGGGGCACAACAAAGGTGCGGCTGGTGGCGTTGTGGACGATGCTTTTGGCCTGGTTGTCCACCATCTCATAAATCATTTCAACCAATGCCTGCAGCCGACCCGGCGCGCTAGAGGTAGCGCGGCGGGCGGCGAAATACATGAAAGAGCAAGCGATGATTCCCAGCGCAATAGACCAAAACACCGAATCAATGTTGATGACTGAGAAATCAACAACTTCGGTCTGCGTTTTATTTTGCAGATGCGTGAGGTGGTGAACAATGTATTCACCGGAGGTTGGAGCTTGTCCGCTGGCAGCCATTTTTTCAGTCTCTCAACAACAGTTCAATTCAAAATTCTTCTTTGCCTTCGACCTTCAAACCGAAGCGGAGGGCTTGGGTTTGACGATCGCCGCCACGAAATACACCTGCATTGTCAAAATCAAACCGACCAGCAGCGCAGGCCAGCTCAAGCCTACTATCAGGCTGGGTGCGAGCATCAACATGCTGATGCTCACGCCAATCTTGACCATCTCCCAAGCCATGAACGCCAAGACGCTCGAAACCGCATTCGCGCTTGACAGCGGCGATGTCATTCCCCGCGCAAGCAGTGCAGCGGGCATCGCGACAGCCAAACTTCCATAGGCCGCTGACAGGGCCGTGGGGATATCAAATGCGATCAGGCTGATCGCGCCAATACCCACCGCTGCTATCAACATCCAGAGCACAACCCGCCAAGGAGAGATGACGGGTTGGGTTTTGCGCAGTTCAGCCGCGTCTGCACGCGACCACTGACGAAAAACCGGTTCGTTGCTTTGATCTTCAGGTAACGCTGGCGGCAGTGTTCTCACAACGGTAACCAATCTGTAACCTTCAGAAGCATTTTCAGCACAGCCTCAGATTATACGTAGAAACCCCTGCAAGTCGATGACCAAGCGGGTAATATCAAAAATTTAGCGGCTTCCGTCGGTTTGAACAGACACTGTTTTTCGACCAATCCCAGTGAGCAGCGCGGGATTTGCGCTGTTCCCACAATCCGCACATCACCGTTCAGATCAACCCGGGACACCTCGAATGATTGACTTCTGCACTCACATTCATGCGGCCATGCTGGTTTCTGCCGCGCTCGTGTTGGGCGGCTGCGCAAACGCCAACCCGTACTTCAACCCCGCCAAATCGCATCACACACCTGAGGGCTTCAAAAACAACAGCACAGATGGCGTGGTACGCCCTTTCAGTGATTTGTTGCGCTGGAAATGGGATGCCTTTCGCGACGACCTTCCTCCCCCGCCCAAAACACCCACGCCCGTTCAAGCGCCGGATCTTGCGCTGATCAACGTCAACGCAGGTGCGGGCACTGCCATGCGACCGATGGTCACCTGGATTGGCCACGCCACCGCTTTGGTGCAGGCCAGCGGCCTGAATGTGTTGACCGACCCGATCTTCAGCGAACGCGCCTTTCCCGTACAAATTGCGGGGCCAAAGCGCACCCAGCCACCGGGTGTTGCCTTAGCAGATTTGCCACCGATTGATGTGGTGATCGTCTCGCACAACCACTACGACCATCTGGATCGACTGAGTGTGGTTGCGCTGAACGGGCGGGCCAATGGCAGCACGATGTTTCTGGTGCCGCTGGGCAACAAACAGTGGATGGAGAACATCGGCATCACCAACGTGATCGAGCTGGACTGGTGGGACAGCGTCACGCTGACGCGCAGCAAAGACGGCAAGCCCGCCCGCGCAGAGCCGGGGCAAGCGGGCGTCGAGTTTCACCTGACACCCGTGCAGCATTGGTCAGCCCGTGGCATGGGCGACCGAAGCGCCACGCTGTGGGGTGGCTGGTCGGTATTTGGGCCAGACTTTCAGTGGTACTTTGGCGGCGACAACGGTTATTCCAAAGACTTTGTCGACACGTTCAACAAATTCCCAAACCGACGGCTGCCAGGCGATGCCACCAAGCTATTCGATTTGGCACTCATCCCCATCGGCGCGTACGAGCCGCGCTGGTTCATGAAAGAGCAGCACGTCAACCCGATGGAGTCCGTGCAAACTCATAAAGACCTCGGCGCGGCGCAAAGCATCGGCATCCACTGGGGAACCTTCAATTTGACGGATGAAGCGCTTGATCAACCACCGATTGAGCTGATTGCCGCCCGCAAAGCGATGGGCGTGGCCGAGGCTGATTTTTTCTTGCTCAAAATTGGTGAGACGCGGAGAATCTCCAGGCGGTAGTTTGCTATGTTTATAGCAGCTACTTATTCTTATTATTCGAGAGCTAGAAGCTCATTTCGTTAAGGATTCGTCAAAAATAGTCGATTTTGAGTCTCAATATACCTAATATGGGTATATTTAGCCTATTTTGATGGCCTACCGCGCAGTTGCCATTCGCAGCCGCCGCGCCGCCTCTTGCGCGCGCGCATCGTCAATCTCACGCAGCACACCACCCACATCAGTGACTTTCGTGCTCGTTTTGAAGGTGCCGGTGAGTGCGACCTCTGGATCGAGCGCGCCGCGCTGGTAGAGCGACCATATCTCCGCGCCAAAGTGGGTGGTGAGCAGCTCAGGCGCAAACTGGCCGAAGAAGTCGCGCAGGTTGCCCACATCGCGCAGCAACATGCGTTCGGCGTGGTTGTTGCCGGCGGCGTCCACCGCTTGGGGCAGGTCGATGATGACGGGGCTGTCCACCCCATCATGCGAGGCCAACAGGATATTGAATTCGGACAAGTCCCCATGGACCACGCCCGCGCACAGCATGCGCACCACTTCAACCAGCAGCGTGGCGTGGTGCCTGCGCGCGTCCTCGGGGGCGAACTGCACGTCGTTCAAGCGCGGGGCGGCATCGCCGTTGGCGTCGGTCACCAGCTCCATCAAGAGCACGCCTTCAAAGAAGTTGTACGGCTTGGGCACGCGCACGCCCGCATCGGCCAGGCGATACAGCGCATCGACCTCAGCGCTCTGCCAGGCCGCCTCTTGCGCCTCGCGGCCAAACTTGGTGCCCTTGGCCATGGCGCGGGCCTGGCGGGTATTTTTGACCTTGCGGTTCTCGGTGTAGTCCACCGCCTGGCGAAAGCTGCGGTTGGTCGCTTCCTTGTAGACCTTGGCGCAGCGCGTCTCGGGTCCGATGCGCACCACAAACACTTCGGCTTCCTTGCCGCTCATCAACTGGCGCACGACGGTGTCGATCAGGCCTTCTTCAATCAATGCCTGGAGTCTTTTGGGAGCTTTCATAGCCCGCATTTTGCGCCATGGACGCTTGGCGATTGATCGCACGCCGCGCAAAACACACGTCCGAAAATGGCGATATCTGGCGTTTTGACTGAATGACAATGCCCTAATGTCGCTTCCTACTTCCTTTCACCGCCTCGCGGGTGCCAACCTCGCCGCCCAATCTGCCGAGCAGCTCAGTCTGGCCGCTGTGCCCATCATCGCTGTGTTGGCCCTGCAGGCCGGGCCGGGTGAGATTGGCCTGTTGGCCACGGCGCAGACGTTGCCGTTTTTGCTGATGTCGATCCCGCTGGGTCTGCTGGTAGATCGAATCTCTCGCAGGCAGTTGATGATCTGGTCAGAGGTGGTGCGAGCGTTGGCGCTGGTGGGTTTGCTGGTCGCCGTGCTGCTGGGGCAACTGTCCATCGCGCTGCTTGCGGTGCTGGGGTTTGTCGGGGCTGTGGGCACGGTGGGTTTCAGCGTGACTGCGCCCGCGCTGGTGCCGTCGCTGGTTGAACGCAGCCAACTCGCGCAGGCCAATGGGCGGCTCGAGCTGGCGCGCAGCACCGCGTTTGCCGCAGGCCCGGCGCTGGCCGGTGCGCTGGTAGCGTGGGCGGGTGCGTCAAGCGCGTTCGTGTTGGCGGCGATGCTGTCGATCAGCGCTGTGCTGTTGCTGATGGGTTTGCACGAGCCCGCGCGTGCGCCTGTTCCCGCCCGGCATCCGATGCTTGAATTGAAAGACGGCGCGCGGCTGGTGTGGCGCAGCCCGCTGCTGCGCCCGATTCTGCTCACCGCCGCGGCTTGGAACCTCTCGTGGTTTGTGCTGCAAGCGGCTTACGTTCCCTACGCCGTGCGCACGCTGGGCTTGAGCGCCAGCGGTGTCGGTGCCACGCTGGCGATCTATGGTGTGGGCATGATTGTTGGCGCATTGATCGCGGCGCGCGTGGTCTCGGCCATGCCTTTCGGCCGGGCGATTCAGGTCGGGCCAGCGGCCTCGGTGCTGGGTGCCGCACTGATGGTGGCGACGCTCTTTGTACCCAGTGGAATATTGGCAGCCGCAGCATTCTTCGTGTTTGGCGCAGGGCCGATCATCTGGACGATCACCTCCACCACGCTGCGCCAAACCGTCACACCGCAAGCCATGCTGGGCCGCGTGTCCGCCTTGTTCCTCACCGTCAACATGGGTGCGCGACCCGTGGGTGCGGCGCTGGGTGGTTTTGTCGGCGAGACCTGGGGTGAATCGGCCTGCCTGTGGCTGTCGCTGGCGGGCTTTTGTGTTCAACTGGCGATCATTCTGCGCTCCCGCGTCAGCCAGTTGCAAACTTTGCCTGCACCTGCCTGACATCTGTATGAAAAAAAATATTCTCGCCGCCCACGCACCGTGTCCGTGCGAGAGCGATTTGCCCTACGCGCAGTGCTGCGGGCCGTTTCACGCGACGGTTCGCAATGGCTTGGTAGACGGCCCGCTCGCTCCCACGCCCGAGGCGCTGATGCGCTCACGCTACAGCGCCTACGCGCTGGGGTTGATCGACTACCTGTTGGCCACGTGGCATGCATCCACCTCCCCCGGTGAGCTTGAGCTGTATCCCACCAAATGGCTAGGGCTGGAGGTGCGCCACGCCGCTGCCACGCAAGATGCGGGAGTGGTCGAGTTCGTAGCCCGCTACCGCGTCGATGGACGCGCGCATCGCCTGCACGAGACCAGCCGTTTTGTGCGCGAAGCGGGGGCTTGGTACTACATTGACGGGCAGATGCAGGCGCCTGAATCTGCATCCGAGTCCAACTGACATGGTTCTTCCCTTGGTAAAATTCAGGTTGCCACATTGGCAGCCAGGAATAAAAAGATGTTGGAACGTTGGATTCGATTCGCCCATGCAGGCGGCTTTGGTTTTGGCCAGTTGGGCGCAGATGACGCAACAGTCACCGTCTACCAGGGCGATATGTTCGACGGCGCCAAGCCAAATGGGCAAACGCTACAGCTTGCAGACATCAAGCTGC
This sequence comes from Rhodoferax sp., assembly GCA_031416395.1. GTDB lineage: Bacteria > Pseudomonadota > Gammaproteobacteria > Burkholderiales > Burkholderiaceae_C > JANYCG01. Next base: position 6,559 of record JANOTO010000319.1, read on the forward strand.
TGGCCCCCACCCAGCCGACCAAAATCATCGCGCTGTGGAATAACTTCAAAGCGTTGGGCGACAAGCTGCAACTCGCTACTCCGCCCGAGCCGCTGTATTTTTTGAAATCGCCTAATTCGTGGGCCAACCCGGGTGATGTGATTCGTCAGCCAGCGCAGGCTGGCAAAGTGGTTTACGAGGGCGAGCTGGGAATCGTCATCGGCAAAACCGCGACGGCTATTGGCGAAGACCAAGCCATGACCTACGTGTTTGGCTACACCTGCGCCAATGATGTGACGCACGCCGATATCTTGAACCGTGACTCCAGCTTTACACAATGGGTGCGCGCCAAGGGGTTTGACACGTTTTGTCCGTTTGGCCCTGTAGTCGCAACGGGCTTGGACCCAGCCACACTGATCGTCAAAACCACCCTCAACGGGCAAGAGCGCCAGAACTATCCGGTGAACGACATGCGCTTCAGCGTGGCGCAACTGGTGAGCAAAGTCTCACATGACATGACGCTGCTGCCAGGCGACATTATTTTGTGCGGCACCTCGATAGGCGTAGGCTCCATGAAGCCGGGCAGTGAGGTGTATGTTGAGATTGCGGGCATTGGCATCTTAGGAAATAGTTTTGAATAGTTTTAAGGAATGACGACGTGAAAATTGCAATCGTAGGAGCCGGGGCCATTGGCGGCTATGTCGGCGTGAAACTCGCACTGGCGGGTGAAGACGTCACCTTCATGGTACGGGGCGCAAACCTCACCGCCATCCAGGCCAATGGCATGTCATTGCACATGCACGATGGCGAGACACTGGTCGCCAAAAACGTCAGGGCCAGCAACGACTATGCCGCAACCGGCCCGCAAGACATCGTGATCCTGGCCCTCAAAGCACATCAGGTGGAAGCTGTGGCGCTGGACGTTCCCAAGCTGTTTGGCCCTGCTACTGTCGTCGTCACCATGCAAAACGGCGTGCCGTATTGGTACTTTCACAAGCACGGCGGTGCGCTGCAAGGCTCGCAGGTCAGCAGCGTCGACCCGACCGGCATCGTGCTGAAAAACATCCCGCCCGAGCGCGTGATTGGCTGCGTGGTGTACCC
>JANOTO010000320.1:0-4308 GCA_031416395.1 Rhodoferax sp.
CGCAACGCTCAGCCTGGTGACGCTCAAACCGGGTTTGTTCACCGCCCAAGGGCGCGATGCCAGTGGCGACATCTGGCTGGACACGCTGGGCACGCAAGACATCCGTGCGGTGGATGCACCTACCGCCTGGCTGGCGCGCGCGCCGGCAAGCTTGGCACGCGATCACTCTTCGCACAAGGGCAGCTTTGGGGACGTGGCGGTAATTGGGGGCGCGCCAGGCATGACGGGCGCTGCGCTGCTGGCGGCCTCTGCGGCGCTGCATTTTGGCGCGGGGCGTGTTTACGTCATGCTCCTGGACGGTGGCTCGATGGCGGTTGACCCGCAGAACCCGGAGCTGATGTTCCGACCGTTTGACGATCACAACTTCGCAGCCTCATTCGGGTCGGCCGATACTGCAATGACCGCCGTGTGCGGATGCGGGGGCGGCTCAGCGCTGATCGCGCCCGTCGTCGCGAAACTGCTGTCCAGCAACGCGCACGTCGTGTTCGATGCAGACGCCTTGAACGCCATCGCCGCTGACGAGACCTTGCAGGCCACGCTGAGCGCGCGGGCTGCGCGCGGCCTGCAAACCGTGTTGACGCCCCACCCCCTGGAAGCGGCTCGCTTGCTGGCCACCACGACTCAGACGATTCAGAAAAACCGGCTCAACGCGGCGCAGACGCTGGCGCATCGGTTCAACTGCATCGTCGTGCTCAAAGGCTCTGGCACGGTGATTGCCGCACCGGGGCAGACCCCGGCTATCAACCCCACGGGCAACGCCCTGCTTGCGACCGCAGGCACGGGCGACGTGCTGGCGGGGATGGTCGGCGCGCGGCTGGCGGGCCTGCGAAGTCAACACATCGACACTCCCACAACTCTCGCGGCGGTTACGTTTCAGGCAGCCTGCGAAGCGGTTTACGTCCACGGTCTGGTTGCTGACGAGTGGCCTGCGCAGCGTGCGCTAACGGCAAGTCGCTTAGCGCAAGCGGTGCAAATGGACGTCTAGACTAATGGAGTGTGCTACTAAATACGTAGCTAAATACGCATATTATTCGAGAGCCAGAGGCCGATTTTATCTGAAATTCCCGCCGAAACGTACATTTTGGCGAAAAATTAACCTGTAGGTTAATTTCAGTCAGAAAATTTACCCGCGCCCAACAAACGGCATCTTCGTCGCCATCACCGTGTGAAACAGCACGTTGGCCTCCAGCGGCAAGTTGGCCATGTACAGCACTGATTGGCCGACGATGTTCACGTCCATCAACGGCTCAATCGCAATCTCGCCATTGGCCTGCTGCACGCCCGTCGCCATCCGCTGCGCCATCTCGGTGGCGGCATTGCCGATGTCGATCTGCCCCACCGCGATGTCGTACTTGCGGCCATCCAGCGCAGCGGTTTTGGTGATGCCTTTGACGGCATGCTTGGTCGAGGTGTAGGCGATGGAATTAGGGCGGGGCGTCGTCGCGGAGATGGAGCCGTTGTTGATGATGCGGCCGCCGCGCGGCGTTTGCGCCTTCATCACTCGAAACGCCTGCTGAACACACAAAAATACGCCGGTGAGGTTGATATCCACCACGTTTTTCCACTGCTCCAGCGTCAGATCTTCCAACGGGATGGCGGGCGCGCCGACACCTGCATTGTTGAACAGTACATCCACGCGGCCAAAGGCTTTTACCGTCGCATCGAACAGCGCTTTGACCGAAACGGGATCAGCCACATTAGTCGGTACTGCCAGCGCCCGAGGGCCTGCGCCGCTTAGTGCGATCACCTCAGCCAGTGGCTCGGGGCGACGGCCCGCCAAAGCCACGTGGTAGCCGTCTTTAAGCAAGGCCAGCGCTGCTGCTTTGCCTACACCTGTACCTGCGCCCGTAACGATGGCAACTTTTAAATTTTGAGTCATGTCATCCTGTTTTTGAAATGAAGGTTTACAAATCGTACCAAGAACCGAACTACGAAGCGAATCAAGAACGTCGGCGCGACTTGGTTTTTTTGTCTCTGCTCTTGCTGGTGGCCTTGGACTGCCGGTTGGTGACTTTCGGCGGCTTGGGTGACGCGCCGCCCGCGTTGCGCGAAGCCCGGCGTGGGCCGTCAGCAAACATCTCGCCTTCGCCCAAGTCACTGGAGCTGCCACGCCCCACGCCCTTCTCGCGCAGCGCCACCTTTTGCAACTCTTCGCCGTCGCGCACCAGCCGGAAATCGATCTTGCGACCATCCAGATCCACCCTGCTCACCTGAATGCGCACCCGCGTGCCAATCGCGTAACGCATGCCGCTACGCTCACCGCGCAGCTCCTGGCGCGCCTCGTCAAAGCGAAAGTACTCGCCGCCCAGCTCGGTGATATGCACCAGACCCTCGACGTACATCGCATCCAGCGTGACGAACAGGCCGAAACTGGTGGCCGATGTCACCACACCGCCATATTCCTCGCCCAGATGCTCGCGCATGTACTTGCATTTGAGCCAAGCCTCCACATCGCGGCTGGCCTCATCCGCACGGCGCTCGTTGGCACTGCAATGCAAGCCGGCTGCTTGCCAGGCCAAGTTGTCGGCGCTGACTTTTTTAGGCTTTTGGCCCGGTGTGGCCACACGCGCGGCAAGGCCCTTCTCCAGCCTGCGCGACAGTTTGGCGTGCGCTTCTCCCGGTGTGGGCAGCACTGGCAACTGATACTTGGTTTTGGCCAATATCGCCTTGATCACGCGGTGCACCAGCAGGTCGGGATAGCGGCGAATCGGGCTGGTGAAGTGCGTGTAGGCCTCAAACGCCAGGCCAAAGTGGCCCGCGTTGATGGGCGAATAAATCGCCTGCGACATCGAGCGCAACAGCATCGAATGGATTTGCTGCGCATCCGGGCGGTCTTTGGTGGCGTTGGCAATCGCCTGAAACTCGCCCGGTGTCGGGTTGTCGCTGATGCTCAAGCCCACACCCGTGGTTTTGAGGTAACTGCGCAGCGTCTCTTGCTTCTCGGGCGTGGGGCCTTCATGCACGCGGTACAGCCCAGCGTGCTTGCTCTGCAAAATGAAGTCAGCACTGCACACATTGGCTGCCAACATGGCTTCTTCGATCAGCTTGTGCGCATCGTTGCGGGTGCGCGGAATGATCTTCTCAATACGGCCACTTTCGTCGCAGACGATCTGTGTCTCGACGGTTTCAAAATCAACCGCACCGCGTTGGTTGCGCGACGCGAGCAGCGCGCGGTAGACATCGTGCAGGTTGAGCAAGTCCGGCACACGGTCTTTGCGCCGCGCGGCCTCGGGGCCTTTGGTATTGGCCAAAATCGCCGCGACTTCGTTGTACGTGAAGCGCGCGTGGCTGAACATCACCGCCGGATAAAACTGGTAGGCCGAGACCTCGCCCGCAGCCGTCACAAACATGTCGCACACCATGCACAGGCGCTCCACATCGGGGTTGAGCGAGCACAGGCCGTTGGACAATTTCTCGGGCAGCATCGGGATGACGCGGCGCGGAAAATACACGCTGGTGGCGCGGTCATAAGCGTCAACGTCAATCGCCGAGCCGTTTTCCACGTAGTGGCTCACGTCTGCAATTGCGACCAACAAGCGCCAGCCTTTGATCGCAGTCTTGCCACGGCCCTGAGTAGCGGGCTCGCAATAGACCGCATCGTCAAAATCGCGCGCGTCTTCGCCATCGATGGTGACGAGTGGGATATCTGTTAAGTCAACGCGGTGCTTTTTGTCACCGGGCAAAACCTTGTCGGGCAAGGTGCGCGCCAGTGCGATGCAGGCATCGGAGAACTCATGCGGCACGCTGTACTTGCGCACGGCGATTTCGATCTCCATGCCGGGGTCGTCAATCTCGCCCAGCACTTCCTTGACGCGGCCCACCGGCTGGCCAAACAGCGCAGGCGGCTCGACCAACTCCACCACCACGACCTGGCCCGGCTTGGCGGCACCCGTAGCACCTTTGGGGATGAGCACGTCTTGGCCATAGCGCTTGTCTTCGGGGGCGACCAGCCACACGCCACTTTCTTGCAGCAGGCGGCCGATGATGGGCTGCGGCGGTCGCTCGATGATCTCGACCACGCGCCCCTCGGGCCTGCCCTTGCGGTCGCTGCGCACGATGCGCGCTTTGACGCGGTCTTTGTGCAGCACCGCCCGCATTTCATTGGGCGGCAAGTAAATGTCTGGCCCGCCGTCGTCGCGTGACACAAAACCGTGGCCATCGCGATGGCCTTGAATGCTTCCCTCAACTTCGTCGAGCAAGCCGCTGATTTGACTAATATTTTTGATACAATCTTCCTTTGTCCTGAGATGCCCAGGTGGCGGAATTGGTAGACGCACTAGTTTCAGGTACTAGCGAGTAACTTCGTGG
>JANOTO010000321.1:0-7044 GCA_031416395.1 Rhodoferax sp.
CCGCCAACGTTTTCGACCACTACCGTCACACCGCCCAGCGGTTTGCTCAGCGCGACCGCAAAGTCCCGCGCAACCCGGTCAGTAGGCCCGCCTGCGGCAAACGGAACGACGAGCGTGATGGTTTTGTCTTTGAGCGGAAAGTCCTGCGCGACGGCAGAGCCTATTGCCGTGAGGGCTAATGCTGTGGCAGCAATGGTGGCGGTGAAACGGTTGAAAAGCATAAGCACTCCTGGTTGCGGTGCTCAACTTTAGCTTTCAGAAAGTGACTTGGCGGTACGGAAAGTACGTATTTCGGGAATGAGGCGAATGGTGAATGTTATAAATAATATAGCTAGATATGCATATTACTCGAGAGCTACAGGCCGATTTTATTTCAAATTTAGTCAAATTAGCAGTTCAAATCATTAAAATTAACTTACAGGTTAATTTTAACTCAAACCTCCGCAATTCCGCCCACCACCTGGCTAAACCCGCCGTCCACATAAGTGATTTCCGCCGAGACGCCAGCGGCAAGGTCGCTCATCAAAAACGCCGCCACATTGCCAACGTCGTCAATCGTCACATTGCGCCGGATCGGCGATTGCGCGGCGACGACGCTCAAAATTTTGCCGAAACCCTTGATGCCGCTGGCCGCCAGCGTTTTGATCGGCCCTGCGCTGATCCCGTTGACGCGCATGTTTTTTGGCCCGAGCGACTCGGCCAGATAACGCACCGAGGCTTCCAGCGACGCTTTGGCGAGGCCCATCGTGTTGTAGTTTGGCACGGTGCGTAGCGCGCCGAGGTAGGTGAGGGTGAGCAAGGCGGACTTGGGGTTCAGCATCGGCAGTGCCGCCTTGGCCATCGCCGGAAAGCTGTAGGCGCTGATGTCATGCGCGATCTTGAAACCCTCGCGTGACAGGCCTTCCAGAAAATCGCCCGCAATCGCCTCGCGCGGGGCGTAGCCAATCGCGTGGACAAAGCCGTCAAAGGTGGGCCAATGGGTGCTCAGGTCTTTGAACATCTGCGCAATCTGCTCGTCACTGCCCACGTCGCAGTCAAAAATCAGAGTCGAGTCAAAGTCGGCGGCAAACTCGGTGATGCGCTCTTTAAACCGCTCTCCCACATAGCTGAATGCAAGCGTTGCGCCCTGCGCGTGGCAAGATTTGGCGATGCCGTAAGCGATGGAGCGGTTGCTCAGCACCCCGGTGATCAAGAGTTTTTTGCCAGCGAGAAAGCCCATGAATGCTCCTGTATTTTAGAAATGTAGCGCTTGATGCAGAATTGTCGCATGCGCCGTTTTTTGATTCTTCTGCTGTTCGCCACAGTCCCAACCGCCTGGGCCGCACCCGCCTACTCGGTATGGGGCATCTTCAAATACCCGCCCGGTTTTGCGCACTTTGGCTACGTCAACCCGCAGGCCCCCAAGGGCGGCGAGCTGCGGTTGGTGGCTGGATCGCGCATCTCCACGTTCGACAAATACAACCCGTTCACCATCAAGGGCACAGTGCCAACGTTTCTGCTTGAATTGATGTTCGAGAGCCTGCTGACCGGCTCTATGGACGAAGTGGGCGTAGGCTACGGTCTGCTGGCTGAAGACGTTGAGGTGGCTGCGGATGGTCTGTCCGCAACTTTTCGGCTCAACCCCCTGGCCCGCTTCAACAATGGTGATGCCGTGCTGGCCACCGATGTGAAGCACAGCTTCGAAACCTTGACGGGCAAGTATGCCCTGTCATCTTTTTCTTCGACACTGGCTGACGTAGTGGGCTGCGACGTGATTAATGATCGCACCGTGCGCTTTCGCTTCAAGCGGCAAGATCGCCAGATGCCGCTCATCGTCGGTGCCATGCCGATTTTCAGCGCTACTTGGGGCTTGCAAAACGGCAAAGCCAAACCGTTCGATCAGGTGGTGACAGACCCGCCGATCACCAGCGGCGCCTACCGAGTGGGGCCAGTGCGTTTTGGCAAAGACATCACCTACGTGCGCGACCCCGCGCATTGGGCCCGCGAGCTACCCGTGAGCAGAGGGTCGAACAACTTTGACCGCATCACGGTCAAAATCTATCGCGACAACACCGCGCAGTTGGAGGCCCTCAAAGCCGGAGAGTTCGACCTGATGCTGTTCTTCTCAGCCGGTGACTGGATGCGACGGCTCAATGGCCCACGCTTTGAAAAAGGTGACCTGGTCAAATCTCCGTTTGAGCACCGCACGCCAGACGGTTTTTACAGTTATTTCCTCAACAATAGATTGGATAAATTCAAAGATCGCCGCGTGCGCATGGCCATTGATTTGGCGATGGATTACGAGTGGATGAACCGACAGCTTTTTAGAGGCAGTTACAAGCGCGTGAAAGGCATCTTTGGCAACACCGACTGCGAGGCCAACGGGTTGCCTTCAACGCAGGAAGTGGCGCTGATGGACCCCTTTCGCGGTCAACTGCCGCCTGAGACCTTTGGCACCATGGTGCTGCCGCCGCGAACGGACGGAGCCAACTCGTTGCGCGGCAATCTGCTGAAGGCCAGGGCGTTGTTGAAAGAAGCGGGCTGGGAGTTGCAGGGTGGCGCATTGCGCAACGGCAAGGGCGAGGCGTTGACGGTTGAAATGCTGGATAGCAGCGAGGCTAGCTCCGAAGGCACGACAGCCTCGTGGAAGCTCGCCTTGCAGAAACTTGGCATTGAGTTGAAGTACCGCACGGTGGACGCGGCCCTGTATTTCGAGCGTCTCAAAGTCTACGATTTTGAGATGACGGGTGTCAGTTTTCCAGGTACACATTTCCCGGGGGTCGCCTACGCCGATCTGTTTGGCAGCAAGGCAGCAGACACACCCGACAGCAACAACGTGGGCGGCATTAAACATCCCGCTATCGACGCCCTGATCACGCAAATCTCCACCGCCGACAACCGCGACGTATTCCTTGCGGCCTGCCGCGCGCTAGACCGCGTTATTGCCCACGGCCACTACATGGTGCCGGCTTGGACTAGCAGCGAAGACCGCATTGCTTACAGCAGTTGGAAGCTGGAGCGACCCAAAGTCATACCGCCACACCCGCCCGAGGGCATTCCGTACCTGGTGTGGCCCATGACCGTCTGGTGGGCCCGGTTGCCGCCCAAGACTGCACCGTAAATTTCAAACGAGCACCCCATGGCTGTTTACATCCTCAAACGCATTCTGCTGATGCTGCCCACGCTGTTTGGCGTGCTGCTGCTGACCTTTGTCGTCATCCAGTTCGTGCCCGGCGGGCCGGTAGAGCAGTATCTGTCGGAAGCGCGGCGCGGCAGCGGGGTGTCTCAAACCGGCAGCGGAAACTACCGGGGCAGCCAGGGCGTGGAGCCCGCGCGGCTGGAGCAGATCAAGGCGCTGTATGGCTTTGACAAACCGCCGCACGAGCGCTTTATCCAGATGCTGGGGCAGTTTGCGCGGTTTGATTTGGGGCAGAGTTTTTTCCAGAACAAGTCGGTGTCTGCGCTGATTTGGGAGAAGATGCCGGTCTCGGTCAGTCTGGGGTTGTGGACATTCTTGATCAGCTATTTGGTGGCGGTGCCGCTGGGTATCGCCAAGGCGGTGCGTGCGGGCAGCCGGTTTGACTTCGTCACCACACTGCTGGTTCTGCTGGGCTATGCGATACCAGGCTTCGTTTTGGGCGTTGCACTGCTGGTGATTTTTGGCGGGCAACTACAGTGGTTTCCGTTGCGCGGATTGACATCGGCGAATTGGGACGAGCTGAGTTTCGGGGCCAAGGTGGTGGACTACCTGTGGCATTTGGTGCTGCCGCTCATAGCCATGGTGCTCGGTAGCTTTGCCGTTACCGCCATCCTCACTAAAAACGCATTTTTGGAAGAAATTCGCAAGCAATACGTGGTGACGGCCCGCGCCAAGGGCTTAAGTGACCGCCAAGTGCTCTACAAACACATTTTTCGTAATGCCTTGATCCCCATCGTCACCGGCTTTCCAGCGGCCTTCATCGGCGCTTTTTTTACAGGTGCTCTGCTGATCGAGACACTTTTTTCGCTCGATGGCCTGGGCCTGCTGAGCTACGAAAGCGTGATCCGGCGCGACTACCCGGTGGTGATGGGCACGCTCTTCCTGTTCACGCTGATCGGGCTGGTGACCAAGCTGATTTCGGATTTGTCGTACGTTTGGGTGGATCCGAGGGTGAAGTTTGATTGAGTTGATGCCAATTCGTTAGATTTGCACCATTTCTCTAAACGATGCGCATCTGTTAAAATGAGATCATTTCTGGAGGCAATCATGCGAACGACATTGAACATCAACGACGAAGAGTTGGCGTTTGCGCAGTCATATGCACAAACGAGGGGACTCAAACTAGGCGAAGCCGTGTCGGAATTGATCCATAACGGCCTTGAAAAAATTCAGAACGAAGTGGGTTTGCGCACCAAGTTGGCGGCAGGAACCAAGGATTTGTGGGTTTTCGACTTACCCCCAGAAACACCCAAAATGACGAGCAGTGAACTGGCGAGAATTCTTGAGAATGATCGGCTAGAGGAGGACGAGCCGCTTATCGTACAAATGCGCCAGCCCAAGGCGAGACTGAAACCAAAGACCAGACAACGGGGATTGGTTGCATGAGTCTTCTGGATGTCAACGTGCTGCTGGCGCTTCAGTGGGAGAACCATCCTCACCATGCCGTTGCCAAAACTTGGTATCTAGAGAACTCGCACAAGGGGTGGGCATCCTGTGCCATGACGCAGGCAGGGTTTGTCCGTATTTCAAGCCAAAATTCGTTTCATGGTGGAGGCGCTTCTTTGACGGATGCCGCCCGCGGCCTGAGCGATTTCACGTCCCGTTCAAAGCACCAATTCCTGTCAATGGATTTCGATTTCGAGGAGGTGCGCCGGGTATGCACCGGTCGTATGTTCGGTCATCGGCAGGTTGCTGACGCATTTCTGCTGACTTTGGCTATCCGACACAAATTTCGCTTTGTTACCTTGGATGGCGGCGTCTCCCAACTTCTGGCAACTGACATTGAGCGAAAACGTCACCTCGTGATTTTGAAAGCGTGATGACTGGTAACTCTCCCTCCAGACGCGCCTGGCAACGCTTCAAACAAAACCGTCTGGGCTATTGGAGCCTGGTCGTTTTTTGCGCACTCGTCGCGTTGAGCCTGGTGGCCGAGCTGGTGTCAAACGACCGCCCGCTGGTGGTGCGATTTGAAGGGCAAACCTACTTCCCGATGTTCAAGGACTACCCCGAGAAAACGTTTGGTGGAGATTTCGAAACATCCACCGACTATCTAGATCCGTACATCCGAGATCGCTTCTCCAAGCCCGGAAACTGGGCCGTCTACGCCCCCAACACCTACGGCGCAGGCACCTTGAATTACTTTGCAAAATCACCCAACCCCTCGGCACCCACGCTGGAGAACTGGCTGGGCACTGACGAGCGGGGCCGCGACCTGCTGGCGCAACTGCTGTATGGCTTTCGCGTCAGCGTGCTGTTCGCGCTGGCGCTCACCCTCACAGGCACGCTCTTGGGCATCATCACCGGGGCTTTGCAAGGCTACTTCGGCGGCAAGACGGATTTGGCGTTTCAGCGGGTGATCGAAGTCTGGAGCGCCATGCCGGAGCTGTATCTGTTGATCATTTTCAGCGCCGTATTTGCACCCAGCGTAGGCCTGCTGCTGATCTTGCTGAGCCTGTTTGGATGGATGGGCCTGAGCGACTATGTGCGTGCCGAGTTCTTGCGCAACCGCCAGCTCGATTACGTGCGTGGCGCGCGTGCGCTGGGCGTGGGCAACTGGCAGATCATCTGGCGGCACATTCTTCCCAACAGCATGACCCCGGTCGTCACGTTCCTGCCATTTCGCATGAGCGGAGCGATCTTGGCGTTGACTTCGCTCGATTTTCTCGGCCTGGGTGTGCCGCCGGGTACGCCGTCGTTAGGTGAGCTTTTATTACAAGGCAAGAATAATATTGATGCGTGGTGGATCTCCATTTCGACTTTTGCTGTGCTGGTCGGTACGTTGATGTTGCTGACCTTCATGGGTGACGCCTTGCGTGATGCACTCGACCCCCGAAAGGCGCTGGAATGAGCTCGTTGATTGAGGTTAAAAACCTGTCGGTCTCGTTCGCTGGCAACACGGTCGTTCACGGCATCAACTTCCATATCGACAGGGGCGAAAAGCTGGCCCTGGTGGGTGAATCCGGGTCGGGCAAAACCGTCACTGCCCTGAGTTTTTTGCGGCTGGTCCAAGACGCAAAACTCGGGGGCAACGTGATGTTCAGCATTCAGGCTGGCGAGTCACCCGTTGATCTGCTGGCCTTGCCGGAGCAACAGCTTCGTGGTTTGCGCGGGCAGGATATTTCGATGATCTTTCAGGAGCCGATGACGGCGCTGAACCCGTTGATGACCATCGGCGAGCAGATTGCTGAAGTGTTACAACTCAAACTCGGCCTGACTCGAACCGAGGCTGCAAAAAATGCCATAGAACTCATCGCCGAGACGGGCATTCCCGAGCCGGCCAGGCGCGCATCCGCCTACCCGCACCAGCTCAGTGGCGGCCAGCGCCAGCGCGCGATGATTGCCATGGCACTGGCGTGTCAGCCCAAATTGCTGCTGGCGGACGAGCCCACCACCGCGTTGGATGTGACAGTGCGTGGTCAGATTCTGGACTTGATTACACGCTTACAACAGAAAAACGGCATGGCGGTTTTGATGATCACGCACGACCTAAATCTGGTGCGCAAATTTGCAGACCGCGTCATCATCATGGAGCGTGGGCACATCGTGGAGCAGGGCGCTGTGGCTGACGTTTTTGGCAGCCCAAAGCACCCGTACACCCAGAAGCTGATCGACAGCGCGCCGGTTCGGGATGTGGTGGAGCAAACCCTGCGCGAACAATTTGATTCAGACAAAACGCTGTTGCTGGCCAAAGAAATGCGGGTCAGCTACCCCATAGCGTTGCCGGGCATGCGGGGATGGTTTAAAAAAGGCGAGTTCGTGGCCGTCAAGAGCGCGAGTTTTTCGCTCAAACCTGGGCAAACGCTGGGGGTTGTGGGTGAGTCCGGCTCGGGCAAGTCAACCCTGGCGATGGCGGCCCTGGGGTTGCT
>JANOTO010000322.1:0-6334 GCA_031416395.1 Rhodoferax sp.
GCAAATGCCTGCCGACAGCACAAACACCAGCAGCTTCGCCCGCGCGACGTTGTAGCCGCAGGCCACCGCCCGTTTCTCGTTTTCACGAATGGCTTCGATCACCGCGCCAAAAGGCGAGTTCAGAACCCGCGACACAAACCACAACGCCAGCGCCACGAATACCAAAATGACGTAATACTTGTTGAGCGGATTCAAGAAATCAATGCTCACAAATGGCAGGTTGATGCTTTCCACCTTCACACCGCGCAGCCCGTTCTCGCCACCCGTCCAGCCTTCGGCTTTATAAAAAATGTAGTAGACGATTTGCGCCAGCGCCAGTGTGACCATTGAAAAGTAGATCCCGCGCGTGCGAATCGCCAAATATCCGATGATGAGCCCGGTGAAGCAGGAAGCGACCACACCCACGATGATCGCCGCCCACCAAGGCCAGCCCGCGTGAACCACCGCAATACCCGACAAGTAGCCGCCCACGCCCAAAAACGCTGCATGCCCGAATGACAGCATGCCGGTGTAGCCGAACAGCAAATTGAAGCCGACCGCATACAGGCCAAAGATCAGGATGTTGACCGACAGCGCATCGTAAGGCATCAAAAACGGGAAGATCAGCAAGAAGGCAATCGCAGTGGCCACGCGATGGCGTCTGGCCAGGTCGGTCCATGAGGCAAGGAGATTCATCATCAAACCAACATCAGTCCATCAGGCCGGCTTTGCCAAAGAAGCCTTGCGGTCGAATCAGCAAAACCACCGCCATCAGCACAAAGATCGACAGCTCCGCATAGGCCGGCGCGAACAGCGATGTCATTGCGAAAACGATTCCGACCAGCAGGCCCGCGACCACGGCACCGGGCAGTGAACCCATCCCCCCCACCACGGTCACCACAAATGACTCCGCCAAAATCGGGATGCCCATCTCTGGGTTGACCGCGCGGGTGGGCGCTGCCAGCAAGCCCGACAAGCCCGCAATCGCCGTGCCGATACCGAACACCAACCACCACACCTTGGCGATGTCGATACCCAGCACCTTGACGATCTCCGGATCACGCGACCCGGCGCGGATGATCAAGCCATAGCGTGTCTTCTCGATGAACAGCCACAGCGCCAGCACGATCACTGCCGTCGCAAAAATCAAAAACAAACGGTACAACGGGAAGTGCCCAAACCCAAGGAATACCGAGCCTTTTAACTCATTGGGCGTAGACGATGGCAAGCCTTCAATGCCAAACGCAAAGCGCATGACATCGATCAGCACATAAGACAGGCCAAAGGTCAGCAAAAGTGGATAGTCGATGCCCCGCCCGTACAAAGGCCGCACCAGGAACCGCTCGCACAGCAGCCCAATCGCGCCGGTGACCAGCGGCACTGCGAGCAGGCTGAACCAGAAGTTACCGGTCAACGTCAGGCTGTAAACGCCCAGGAAGGCACCGACCATGAAGAAGGCGCCGTGGGCAAAGTTCACCACCGTCAACATGCCAAAGATGAGTGACAAGCCAATCGCCAAGAGTGCGTAAACAGCACCCAGGGCGATGCCGGTCATCAACTGCAATGCGAACAGCTCGGGGGTGACATCAAACATGGCGAATCTGCAAGAAGTCAAACAGCATCAGGTGCTGATCTTGTGGCCCATCTCATCGCAGGTGCGCAGGTTTTTCTCATCCGGCGCTTCGATTGACAGCACGTTGAAGACATCGTACTTGTCTTTCATGTTCTTCGATTTGGACTCCACGATCACCACCGACTGAATCGACTGGTGATCGCACTTGCGGTAAAACTGCTCGCCTTTGTAAAAGTTATAGCGCAACTGGCGCAGCGCGATGCTGACCTTCATCGATTCAGTGGACTTGGACTCCCGCACCGCCTGCAACACACTGCGCACACCTGCGTAGCCCAATGCGCCGTAATCTGAAGGCACGGTACCGCCATAAGCCTTGCGGAACTTGTCGTTGAAGGTTTTTGCCGCCGGGATTTTGTCTTCCATACCCCAGTAGTAGGAGGTGCCGCCCAGGATGCCCTCAAACGCCTCGGGGCCGCCGGCTTGACGTGCGGTGTACAGCAGCACCGGCGCGATGATTTTGGTGTTGGCTTTGAGGCCAAAGTCGGTCGCCTGCTTGGCGGAGTTCACCAAGTCGCGGCCAAAGTTGCACAGCACCAGAATGTCGGGTTTGAGTGACTGGATGCGCGGCAAAAACGCCGAGTAGTCAGCGACCCCCAGTGGATGGCGGATGTCTGCCAACGTTTGCGCACCCAGGGCCTGCCCCGCGCGCTGAAAGCCGCGAACCATTTCATGGCCATACGCGTAGTCTGCCGTCAAGTAAACAATTTTCTTGCCAAACTTGGGGAAGGCATAGCGGGCCACGGCTCCGGCGGTCAAATGCGGATTCAGCGCTTCGTGGAAGGTGTAAAGGCTCCAGTCTTTCGCTTCATTGATGGTGTCAGACTGGCTGATGGAGTTGAAGATGATCTTGCGATCACGGGTGACGGCGTTGATCGACAACTGTGTGGCAGCCGACAGCGAACCCACCACAAAATTCACCTTGTCTTTCTCGATCAACTCAAGCGTGCGGGTGGCCGCCTCGCCGGGGTTGAGTTTGTCATCACGCACCAGCAGCTCGGCCTTCATGCCGTTAAACCCGCCTGTCTCATTAAATTCCTTGACCGCCAACTCGGCAGCGCGCACCTGGTCTTGCGCCTCTGCCGAAAATGCGCCGGTGAGCGGCACCGGGAAGCCGATCTTGATAGTGCTGACCTGCGCTCGGGCAACGCCCATCCAAGCGGGCGCAAGGGCTGCGGCACCGCCTGCGAGGATGAGAGAGCGGCGACGGGGATGGCTGGCGGTGATGATGGGGTTCACAGTGATCTCCAGGAGTTAAAAGTTATTGGAACGCAATGAAACGGGGAAAGATTAGCGGCTATGAGTGACGTATTTGAACTGTGAGAATCAAGCTAGGACGGCATCACGCTCACATTGAGCGGGCGACAGGTCAATGGCGGTTTGCATCATGACATCCACCGCGCTGCGCTGCATGCTGCTGGTCGCATCGCCGCGCGACTGCATATAGGCACCAAGCTGGCGGGAACGCTGGACGACAGATTGTCCAGCCGCCAGCCGCTGCGATTGATAGCATTGCAACGCTTCGGGTAAAGCGCCGAATTTCTCAACACAGTCGGCCAGTGCAACGGCATCCTGCGCCGCTTTGGTCACACCCATACCGACGTGCGGGCGGGCCACAAATGCAGCATCTCCCATCAGCGCGACGCGCCCAAACGCAATTTGCGCGCTGCTGCAATCGTAGATAGGCTGCAAGAAAGGTTGCGCTGTCTTTTCCAGAATCTCGGCAAACTGGGGCGCCAAAATGTCTCGCGCGGCCTGACGTACTTGCGCCAGGTGCTTCCACGAGACTTTGTGCGGCGGCAAACCTTGGGGGTGATGGGTTCCATCCGCATCCGTCATCAGGGCCTGCAAACTGCCATCATCGACAGCGGGCCGGTACCAGACAAAGTTAAAGCGACGCAAGCCCGGCTGCACGGAGTTGCCCGCACCGGCCACGGGGTAGCCAATCAACTGCTCGCCGTGCGGCAAGCCAAAGCCGAAGGTGTTGAAAACACTGCTGAGCGTTCGTTGTGACAACACAGCCTCATCACACACGCCGCGCCAAGCCACGTAGCCCGCGTAGTTCACTTCCACCGCCGGGGCAAGTTGGTTGCGCACAGTTGAGCGAATGCCGTCTGATGCGATTAACAGATCTGACGTGAACGTGCGGCCGTCGGCGCAATGCACGATCACCTGGGAAGGGGTTTGCCGCACATCGATGACCGAAGCCGCTTGCACATAACACGCGTCAGGCAGCGCCTGGCGCAGCAAGGCATACAAGCGGCTCCACGACGTGAGCACTTGCGGCAAGTTGGCACGCGCAACAACCTCACCATCGGCACCCAGCACAACGCGCTCATGTACCGCAACTCCCAAAGCCGTGTCGGGTGCAATGCCGCAACGCGCCAGCGCAGCGAGCAACGGGCGGTGCGTGACGATGCCCGCGCCCCGGCCATCCAGCGAACCGGTTGCCTTTTCGAGCACGGTCACGGCATGCCCCGCGCGCAGCAGCATATTGGCCGCCATCAGGCCGCCCAAAGAACCACCGATGACGGTGATGGATGCCATCAGGCGTTCACCCTGTCACCACTTGCGCAGTCTCTTTTTCACCCGCCGGGTAGTTGAGTTCAATCACGATACCGCTGGGGTCATCCAGAAACACCTGATGCAGGTTGATCGACGGCACCGTGCGCTCACGGCAAGGTACACCCAGTACTTTGAGATGCGCAAGCATGGTGGCAAGCCCGGTGGTCATCAGGGCGATGTGATCAACCGCGCCCGAGCCGCGTAGCTTCGCCTCGTCGATCTCGCCCAGGTACTGCTTCAACCCGTCAGGGTTATGCTTGTCGATGCCGATGATGTGAACCATTGCGTTGGCAACATTGGCGTGGTCGCCGTTGTACATCCAAAGCCCTGGAAAAGGAAAATTTGGGCGCGGGCCAACACTCAGCCCCAGCACCTTTTCGTAAAAAGCGCGGGACGCATCAATGTCCGTGGTGCGGATGGAAAAGTGATTCAGTGAAAGCGCCATGATGCAATCTCCTTGTTGGCTTCGCGGTGGGCTCTTGGCAGGCGTGCGGTTGGTTTCTTTTCAGGCGTGTTGACCAGCTCAGCAAGCGCCAGCAAATAGCCGCGCACGCGGTCATGGATGAACATCTGGTCAAACGGATGATCCTCCTGCGCCATGCCGCAAGCGTCCAGACCATGCCCATATACCCAGCGCCGAATGCCCATGTAAAAGATGCTGCCGTGCAAGCCCATCAGCAGCTCCAGCTCACGCTGGGTCGGTTTGCCACGGCGCGCCAGCCCGCAGTATTTGCGGCCTTCCCGCACCGCGCGGGGGAACAGCTTGTCGCCCAACAGTGCAAAGTAGCGGTCGGTGATGTAACGGTCACTCAAACCAGAAAACACAAACACGCGCACCCAGTCGCGCTGCAAAATCACTCGGGCGTAATCGGTGTAGAAGCGTGTGAGTTTGGTCTCCACATCCAGCACTTTATCGTCCAGCAGCACCTCCCACTCAGGTTGCCAGCGGGCGGCAAACAAATCGGTGTAAACGCGCTCGATCAAGGCCTGCTTGGTGGGAAAGTAGTGGTACATCAGCGTGTGCGTGATGCCCAGGCTTTTGGCCAGGTCACGCAGTTGCCCTTGCAAGCCATGCTGCGAAAAAAATCGCACCGCACCCTCGACGATAAGACGTTCGCGCTGCTCGGGTGGCAGACGTTTCTTTGGCGATGACGAATCAACAATCATCAGAATTGGGGTTATTACGGATGGAGGCTTGGGTGCAGATGCGAGATAGTAATGTTTAATTTACCGTTTGGTCAATTAGACCTGCATCAGGACTTACCCGAAGTCGTCCAGATGCACCACCCAGCACACGAAAAGGCATTGCATGGAACTCAATGGCAGCGTGACCATACCCGCGTCAACCGAGGCGGTTTGGCTTGCGCTGAACAACCCCGAGACACTGCGCCGCTGCATCCCCGGCTGCGAAGAAGTGCGCCAGATATCCCCCACCGAAATGCACGCCCGCGTCGCCCTGCGCATGGGGCCGGTGCGTGCGACGTTTGTGGGTAAGGTGTTGCTCACGGATGTACGCGCGCCGGTTGGCTGCACGCTGAATTTCGAGGGCTCGGGTGGCGGCGCAGGCTTTGCCAAAGGCAGCTCGGTGATTGCGCTGATCGAGGTGCCCGGCGGCACGCAGTTGAACTACACCACGCAGGCCTCCGTCGCAGGCAAACTCGGGCAAATCGGTGGGCGCCTAATGGATGCGTCTGCCAAGCAACTGGCAGATCGATTTTTTGCCGCGTTCAAGGCGGAGGTGGGTGGTGAGGCCACAGCCGAAGTCACCTCCCAAGCATCGACCGAAACTCAAACACCTGGCGCTGCACTCACTGCGCCTGTTGTTGTTGCTGCCAGCGTGCCGACAGCAATGCCCGAGCACGGATCGCTGCAAACTGAATCCTCTCGCCTGCTGTGGTTTGCCGCAGGGGTTGTGTCCACCGCGATAGGCGTGTGGATGGGCTCGCATTGGTTGCGCTGATCGAGTGACCGAAATGAATCAGCCATGAAAGCCCCTGCCTTCTCCTACCTGCGCCCCACGCGCTTGAACGATGTCATCGCCCTGCTACAACAGCATGGCGACGAAGCACGCTTGCTCGCAGGCGGGCAGACGCTGCTGGCCACGCTGAACATGCGATTGTCAGAGCCGGCGCTGCTGATCGACCTGCAAGCCGTCAAAGA
>JANOTO010000323.1:0-2131 GCA_031416395.1 Rhodoferax sp.
TTTGATTCTGACTTGGCTGCCCTGCGCGGTGTGGACGTCAATCTGTTTTGGCTGGAGTCTTATGGCCGCGTGGCCTTCAGCAATGCCGCCATGCACGCGCAGCTCAAGCCCTCGCGCGAGGCGCTGGCGGCGCAAATCAAGGCTAGCGGCATGCAGGTGGTGTCGGGTTTTGCATCATCAACCACGTTTGGCGGCGGCTCGGAGCTGGCGCACCTGGCGCTGCTTTCGGGCATCAACACCAGCGACCCGATCGTGCATGACTTGCTATTAACAACCCAGCGGCCCACCCTGATCACCTTGTTTCGCGACCGGGGGTATGAGACTCTGGCGGTCTATCCCGCCCTCACTTGGGACTGGCCCGAGAAGTCGTTCTACCGGTTTGACAAATTTCTCGATGCCCGCGACCTGGATTACAAAGGCCCAAAGATCGGTTATTGGTCGCTGCCCGACCAGTTCGCGCTGGCGCGGTTAGGCCAACTGCACCCCATCACCGCGCAGTCGCCCAAGCGCTTCACGTACTTCCCGTCCATCACCAGCCACATGCCGTTTCACCCGGTGCCGCCGTACTTGGCAGACTGGGCCAGGATATTGACCGACCAACCGTTTGACGCGGCGCAGATGGTCGCTGTCAAAGCGCAAAAGGAAGACTGGTTCAACATGCGGCCCGGCTACACCGGCATGATCGACTACAACTATCAGTGGCTGGCCGGGTACCTCGCGCAACCGCGCGTGCGTGACGCGATCTTTGTCGTGCTGGGCGACCACCAGCCCGCCGCCAACGTGACCGGCGAGGGCGCAACGTGGGACGTGCCGATTCACATCATCAGCACCAATGCCGAGCTGCTACAGCGCTTTGTCGTCCGCGGCTTCACGCCGGGGCTGGAGCCTGCTGAGCCACGCGTGGGCACTCTGTTTGACTTCACGCGGCTGATGCTGGAGGCGTTTGATTCAGGCGCTCCCAAAACTGCCGCCCTGAAGTCGCAACCGTAGTCGCAACCATGACGGGCTTGCGCACCTTTGTCTATGTCGTGTTGATTGGCACCACTGCATTGGCACTCGCAGCCGCAGCGCGTCATGGGTTGGTCGAACCCGCCGACATCACCACCCGATGCGACGGCGGCGCACAAGACGCGTGGTGCAGCGTGCGGACGTGGATCATCCAGGCCTTTGTCAACCAGCGCATTGGCTGGGTGGCGCTGGCTTTGGCGGTGATTGCGACGGTGACGGGCTGGCGCAGCATAGCGGCTGCTGCGCTTTTTGCAGCATGCGCAGGCTTGATTCTCTACACCACCGAGCTTTGCGCGCCCGCTGCGTTAATGGCATTGCTGGTTTTTGTCCGTGAGGGCCACGTCGCTACCACCGCCAGTGTCAGTAAGAGCGCGCAGTACGACAAAGCCTGAGCGTTACGCCAGCCCTCGGTCAACGCGATCAGCACAGCGCAGACTGCTAAAACTGTGGCGAGCAGGTGCGCTTCATTCGATGCTTTGAATGTCGATTCCCAGGCGCTCGCACGTAGCGCCAACAGCGCTGCCGTGGGTGCCAAAAACCACCACCACGGAAACGGCCGATAACGTGAATCCAGCAGCAGCACCAGGGCGGCGGTGGACGCTGCAAAAAGCACCACGAGACGGATCAGGTCATGGGTCTTGGTGAGTTTGGGCAAAAATGCCACCAGCGTGGCTGCGGTGCTGATAGCCGCCAGCAACGCGCTCAGCGCCTGCTCAAGCGGGCTTCTGTCCCATTGCTGCATCATCAGCCATTGCACGGGAACCAGCGCGCCAAGCAGCGCACCCGCGAGCACGAGGGGCGTAGCGCGCACGCGGGCCAGCACGGCCAGGATCATGCCCACCGCGCCACCGATCAATCCAGCCAGCGGCCCACGCCACCACCGCGCATCTTCCACGACGCTGCCACGTAAAGCTACGCGCGGCTGGCCCACTGCGTCAAACAGACCCCAGTAGCCGCCCATGGCACCTTCAAACGAGCGCTTCCACGGTTGGTCAAAGCCCTCAATCAGGTTGTAGTTCAGCGTGCTGCCGCGAGCCAGCAGTTCACTCACGAATTGGCTTTGCTCAACACCCCCTGGCACGGCGCCTGCACGCTGCCGCCCGGCGGCGGGCCAGCCGGTTTC
>JANOTO010000324.1:0-4692 GCA_031416395.1 Rhodoferax sp.
TGGGCATGGTGATCGAGGTCTCAGGCGGCAACGAGCGCGCCAACAACGCCGACACCGCCTTGTCCAACTTCACCAACAATAAGCTCACCATTGCCGTCGGTGCGGTCACTGAAACAGGCGCCGTTACGGCCTATTCCACGGCAGGTGCCAGCCTTCTGGTCACCGCGCCGGGCGGGGTTTCCAGTGGCGAGCAATCGCTCAACCAGGGGTTCGGAATTCCATCTGCCGATGTACAAGGCGCAGCCGGCTACAACACCACGGCGGGTGCAGACGGTGACTACGCGTATCAAAACGTCGGCACCTCCTACTCAGGCCCCATGGTTGGCGGCGCTATCGCACTGATGCTGCAAGCCAACCCCAAGTTGGGCTTTCGGGATGTATCGAACATTTTGGCGCTGACTGCGCTCAAGGTGGATATCGCCAACCCCAGTTGGACTCAGACCCATGCCAGCGACTGGAACTTGGGCGGCATGCACTTCTCACGCGATTTTGGCTATGGCCTGCTGGACGTTTCGGCAGCGGTTCGGCTGGCGGAATCCTGGTCACAGCCCGCCGGCACCGTAGCCAATTGGCAAAATGCGCAAGGTGTCGCGACGGCTCCCAGCGGGCAAGTCCCGGACAACAGCCCCGCCGGGTTCAGTGTCAGCGCGAATGTGGCAAACAACGTGCGCATCGAGCGCATGGAGTTTGACCTGAACCTCACTGCGGCCAGCCCCAGCCAACTCAGCGCCACCATCACTTCGCCGCGGGGCACCACGGTCACCCTGTTTGACCAACCGCTGACGCGCAACCTGGTTCAAGGCGCGCCAGATATGGCCTCGGCCGAGCCCGCCTGGCCGGCCACCTTCACCATCGGCTCGACCGCGTTCCTGGGCGAAACCAGCGCCGGAATCTGGACGCTGAAGATCACGGACAAAGTCAGCGGCCAAATTGCGACCTACGACAGCCTTACCGTGCGGGCCTGGGGGTCAGCCGTTACCGCTGACTCGCATTACATTTTGACAAACGAGTTTGCGGCCGCCAACCCCACGCTGAACGACACCAGTGGCATTGACACTTTGAATGCCGCCGCTGCCGCCGGTGCCGTGCGTCTTAACCTCAACGCTGGCCAAAAATCCACCGTTGGCACCGGCGAGTTGACCATTGGCATAGGCTCCGTCATTGAAAACGCGATTGGCGGTTTGTCTGACGACATCCTGATCGGCAACGCCGCCAATAACCTGCTGCGTGGCAACCGGGGCAATGACACGATTGATGGCGGTGCCGGTGCAGACACGGCCATCTTTACGGGAGCCCGTTCGGCTTACGCTGTGGCCACCACCGCGACCGGATTCACCGTGAGCGGCACCACCAGTGTTGACGGTGTTGACACGCTGTCGAACGTGGAGCGGTTGCAGTTTTCAGATGTCCGGGTTGCTTATGACACGGCCTTGGGGCAATCGGCCGGCAACTCAGTGCTTTTGCTGGGCGCTACTCTGGGCAACAACCTGCTTCAATCGAAAAAACCGTTGATCGGCACGGTGACCGATCTTTTCGACACCGGCATCTACTCGACACAAATTTTGGCTGGCGCATTGATGCGTTTGCCAATATGGGGACTGCTGGCAAACGGCGGAGCAGAGACCGCCACCAACACCCAGATTGCAAACTACCTGCTCACCACCGTGAACAAGACAGCGCCCGACGCCGCAATGCTAGCTGCGGCCGTGGCAGCGCTGGATTCGGAAATTGGCGTAGCGCAAGGCACTTTCCTGGGCCAATTGGCCGAATCCGCAAACAATCAGTTGCAAGTGGGGCTGGTGGGCCTGGCAACCACAGGCATTGATCTGGGTCCGCCGATACTTTGAAATGCCCAGGGACAACTCTTTCATCACCGATTAGAGCGACATTCAAAAAAAACCTACAACTAAACCTGTAGGTTAATTTTTTGGGCCGGATCATGATTCCCGCTTAAATTTGAATAAAATACGCTTCTAGCTCTCGTATCATTTGGATATATTGCTATCGAATTTATATTTTCACGAATGCCGACCACTGACCTCAAACGGCGCATTAGTGATCTGCTAGAACGAGCGCAATCGCACGGCGTCCATCAGCCGTGATGCCCCACTTTGAAGTCATTGCGACCGGTTTTGTCTTCGCCGCGCAGTTGCCACAACGGGCGCGTCGCAAAAGCGACGGAAACACCTGATTTGCCGCCCACGGGATTCAAATTTCGCTCAAAGACTGACGTACCCGGCATGTAGCGCAGCGCAACGCCTGCGCGCCTTTTGCTGGAGCGGTTGACGCCCGCACCATGAATCATGAACACATCGTGCATTGACATCTGTCCCGGCTGCAACTCCAGATCGACCGCCTGCGCTTCATCAAACGCGTCCTCACGGGTTCGCAGATTTAGAACGAGATCGGTTCTGTCTTCCAGCAAATGCGGGTGCGTGACTTTCCGCGCGTGCGATTTGGGAATGACACGCAGGCAGCCGTTCTGCACGGTTGATTCATCCAACGCTACCCACACAGTGCAGGTTGCCAGCGGGCGCATCGGCCAGTAGTGGCCGTCCTGGTGCCACGGCGTTTCTTGCCCATCACCCGCAGGTTTACAAAACACGTGGCAGCCCCACAGAATGATGTCGGGCCCGATGAGTTGCTCCACCATGTCGAGAATTTGCGGCTCCATCGCCAGATCGAGAAACGCTGGGTTGCCCTGCACGCCCTCGTCGTTCTTGCCACCGCCTTTACCCACTGCATGTGCACTGACCAGTTTTTCAGGGCGCACGCCGGGGTTGTCGCGGATCAACTGATCCAGCGACTCGCGTAAGCGTCCGGCACGCTCGGGCGCAAGCGCCCAACTCGGGATCAGGTAGCCCTGGTCGCGGTATTGGGTGATTTCAGCGTGGGAAAGTGTTGCCATGGCGGGATCGGGTCATGCTTATCCGGTGAAAGTGTTGCCACTGCGAGACAGTGCGAGACAGCATCAAGTTTTACCAAAAACCACGCATAAACACAATGGCTAAAGCCCCTGGGCGCGCCTCCCCGCGCGGCTAGCGTGGGGCCGTGGTGGCTGATGACGCCATAACGCTTACGCGAATTTCAGTATCGAACGATTCGCCGGGCCATCTCAGATTTGCGATTTTTTGCATGCAAGGATAGGATGAAGAGATGACTGTCAAACCACCTTCGCCGTCCAACGATAACTCCGAAACCGTGATCCTCAAAGTACCCAAGTTCGGCACTGCGCCAGACTCCTTTGATGCTGACAAAACGGTGATTCGCCCTATATCTGCGTCTGCGGCCGCACCGTTTACGCCCAAGCCCAAGGGCTACTCAATCAGTTTCGACCACCCTGAGGCCGACAACCAGGCGGCAACCGGCAAAGCCCCCTCCTCGAGAGAGTTGCCTGCAGCATCGGCTTCGTCCGATCTGATGGGCAAAAGAAAGCCTGGCGCTGCCACGTCTGCCGTGCCCGACGAAGCGGCACCTGCCAAGAGCGGCATCCTCAAGTGGATACTGGGTGTCACCGCTCTCGTTGTAGTTTTCGTTCTCGGCGTGGCGTATCTGATCGGCTCTGACAACATGGCAGAAACGAGCGTGACGGTCCTCAAGAACGGGACGCTGATCGAACCGGCTCAGCCAGCGGTGGCCAGCGCATCGCCAGCAAACTTGCCTGCTGTCGTGCCCGAGCCTGGCGCAGCGCCACAGCCAGCGCAAGTGCTCCCGCCCCCACCTGAGCCACCGCCGCAGCCACAAGTGCAGTCTCAAGTGCAGCCACCCGTCGCTGCAGCAGCACCGGCTCCAAATGCTGCGACCGCACCGCCCGGATCGTCAGGCGTTGCAACCCCGCCAAAAGCGCCTCCTGACGCGGCTGCGGTCGCCGCAGCGGCAGCCAGAAGAGCGGCCCGGGAAAAAGAGCGGCTGGCTAAGCAGGCACAAGCCAGTACACCCGTCGTGACGCAAGCGCGACCCCCGTCGGCCGCGCCCACGCCGCCACCGACCCCAGAACCCGCCCCCACGCCCGCGCAAGTTGCTGCCCCCGCTGTGGTCGCACCACCAGCGCCGGTGGCACCGTCCAGTCCAAACCAGGCTTGCGAAGGCCGTTGGTTACTGGCGATGCAAAACTGCTTGACCGAGCAGTGTGCGAAACCGGCTTTCGCCAGACACCCCGTCTGCGTAGAGCGCCGCGAAATGGATCAGCGGCGGCAAGAACAACAGCGAAACAGATAACTAAGCTGACGGGATTGGCCAAAGTTCACCGGACCAAGCTAATGAAATCACATATTGCGCCGATACTGCCCGCCCACCTCAAACAGCGCGTTCGTGATTTGCCCTAGCGAAGACACACGAACCGCGTCCATCAGCACTTCAAACACGTTTTTGTTCTCGATCACCGCCTGCTGAAGTCGCTTGAGCATCGCGGGTGATTCGTTGGCGTGCAGGGTGTGGAAATCTGCCAGCCGCTTGAGCTGGCTTTGCTTTTCTTCGTCGGTGGATCTTGCAAGCTCCAGCTTGTCTTGCACCGCATCGCCATGCGGATTTTTGAAGGTGTTGACACCGATGATCGGCAGCTCGCCAGTGTGTTTGAGCATTTCGTAGTGCATGCTCTCGTCTTGAATCCTGCCGCGCTGGTAACCCGTTTCCATCGCACCGAGCACGCCGCCGCGCTCGGCGATGCGCTCAAATTCCAATAGCACCGCTTCT
>JANOTO010000325.1:0-3608 GCA_031416395.1 Rhodoferax sp.
GTCGAGTACGTGGTGCTGGACGAAGCCGATCGCATGCTGGACATCGGCTTTCTGCCCGACCTGCAACGCATTTTGAGCTACCTGCCCAAGCAGCGCACCACGTTGCTGTTCTCCGCCACGTTCTCACCCGAGATCAAGCGCCTGGCCAACAGCTATCTGCAAGACCCGGTGACGATTGAAGTGGCCCGCTCCAACGCGGCGGCCAGCACCGTGGAGCAGCATTTTTACAGCGTGGGCGATGATGACAAACGCCACGCCCTGCACCAAATTTTGAAGCAGCGCGGCATGAAGCAGGCGTTTGTGTTCGTCAACAGCAAACTCGGCTGCGCGCGCCTGGCCCGCTCGCTGGAGCGCGAGGGCCTGAAGACCACCGCACTGCACGGCGACAAGAGCCAAGACGAGCGTTTGAAAGCGCTGGAGGCCTTCAAGCAAGGTGAGGTCGATTTGCTGGTCTGCACCGACGTGGCCGCCCGTGGGCTGGACATCAAAGACGTGCCCGCCGTGTTCAATTTCGACATCCCGTTCAACGCCGAAGACTACATCCACCGCATTGGCCGCACGGGCCGTGCCGGGGCTTCAGGCCTGGCGGTGAGCTTTGTTTCGAAGTCGGATGGCCGCCTGATGGCAGACCTTGAAAAGCTGCTCAAAAGCAAAATCGAGCTGGAAGCGATTGAATTTGACGAAGACGCCCCAGACATCCGCAAGCAAGGCCGCATCAACGATGGCCGTCGCATGTATGCGGGCAGCGATGGCGAGCGTGAAGGAGGTCAGCGCGAAGGTGGCGGGGATTCAAGCCGTGACAGCAGCCGCGAACACGGTCGTGATCGGGATCAAAGCTCACGCCCGCCAAGGCGCGACTTCAGCCGCCCCACACCCGCTTCGCGCGACCCGTTCTTTGACAAACCTTACGAAGCCACAGCAAGCGCCGCTGAAGCCGCAGCTCCCCCCTGGGAAGCCGCCGCCAAGCGGCCTGTGCGCAGCATCTCGGCCAATATCAAGCCTAAGCAGCGTGTTGCGGCGCTGTTTAAAGCAACGACACCAGCGCTGTAGTCCAGCGTGAGTCGCCGCGCAGTTGTGGGTGACCAACAGACGACCGAACTGCTATTATATATATATCTACAAATCTATATAATTCGAGAGCTAGAGGCTCATTTTATTCGTATTTTTCGAATTTGAGCATTTTCAGTCTAAAAATAAATCTGCAGGTTTATTTTTTGGTCTTTTGGGGCGACTCACACTTCACCTGAAACAACTGCTGCGCGGCGCCCGCCTCACCCAGCCGCAGCGCACTCAAACTCCCGCCCCAGACGCAGCCGGAGTCCAGACTGAGCAAATCAGGCCTTTCCAGCCAACCCAGGGTTGACCAGTGACCAAACGCGACGGTGACATTTGCCGTTTGTCGATTGGGCGCGTCAAACCACGGCACGTAGCCCGGTGGCGCATCAATGGCGCGCAGGCCTTTGGCAGCAAACTCCATCTCGCCTGCGGGTGTGCAAAAGCGGATGCGGGTGAGAGCGTTGATGATGACGCGCAGGCGGGCATCACCCGTCAACGCGTCATGCCAGGTGCGAGGCTCGTTGCCATACATCTGGTGAAGAAAGTCACCCCAGTCCGGGCCATGCAGAACGGCCTCCACTTCACCCGCGAGTGAAGCGGTTTGGCCAGCGGTCCACGCTGGTAAAACGCCTGCGTGCACCATCAAATAGTCGATACCGTTGTGCCGTTCGAACAGCGCCAGCCGCTGTTGTCGCAGCCAATGCAGCATCGCCTCGCGCTCGGGCGCTTGCAGTACGTCAAGAATCGTGTCGCCGCCGTGAGGAGCACGCACGCCGTGGGCAACGGCCAGCAAATGCAGGTCGTGATTGCCCAGCAGACATTTGGCGGAATCACCCAGCGCCATCAGACTGCGCAGCGTACCCGCTGAGTCCGGCCCGCGGTTGACCAGGTCGCCCAGCAGGTAGAGAGTGTCGCGGCTGGGCGAGAACGAAATCTCGCGCAGAAGAGTTTGCAACGCGTTGTTGCAACCCTGTATGTCGCCAATCAAGTAAAGTGCCATGTGTTCATTCTCGCTTCAGGTTGATGGAATTTTTACTGATTGTTTTTCTCACGCTTCTGAATGGCGTGTTTGCCATGTCGGAGTTGGCCGTCACCGCCAGCCGTAAGGCGCGGCTCAATGCCATGGCCGAGGCGGGCGATGCCGGGGCGGCAGCGGCGCTGCAACTGCTGACCAACCCCACACGGTTTTTGTCCACGGTGCAAATTGGCATCACCTCGATTGGCGTTTTGAATGGCATCGTGGGGGAGGCGGCGTTCAGCGACGGCGTGGGCCGGTGGTTGGAGGGGCTGGGATTGAGCGTCAACGTCGCCAACATCACAGCTACTGGCCTCGTCGTGACGGTGATCACCTTCACCACCATCATCTTCGGTGAGCTGGTGCCCAAGCGGATCGGCCAGCTCTACCCCGAGCTGGTGGCGCGCTGGGTGGCCCGGCCGATGCTGTGGCTGGCCAAGGCGGCCAGCCCGTTTGTCAAGCTGCTGTCTGCCACCACCCAGGCGATACTGAAGCTACTGCGCATCGACACCAACGCCGCCCGTCCGGTGACTGAAGAGGAGATCACTGCCAGCCTGGAGGAGGGCCGCGATGCCGGGTTGATTGAGCACCACGAGCACCAGATGGTGCAAAACGTATTTCAGTTGGATGATCGACCGTTGACATCGCTGATGGTGCCTCGCGATGATGTGGAATGGCTCGATGCCAGCCACAGCGTGGCGCAAAGCCTGCGATGGGCGGGCACAGGTGGCGAGCGCGGGGCGCATTCCTGGTACCCGGTGTGCCGGGGCTCGCTGGATGATGTGGTGGGCATCATCAGCGTGGGCCGACTGCTACAGCTTGGACAGCTTGGTGCAGCGCATGAGGGCTCCATTGAATCGCAAGTGACCCCGGCCGTGTTTGTGCCGGAGACGTTGACCGGTATGGAGCTTTTGGAGCAGTTTCGCGCGCGCGCCGGTCGTCTGGTGTTTGTGGTGGACGAATACGGCGTGGTGCAGGGCATCATGACACCGGGCGACCTGCTAGAGGCCATCACCGGCGAGCTGCAACCCAAGGCCCAAAGCGATGCCTGGGCGACACAGCGCGACGATGGCGCGTGGCTGCTGGATGGCTTGATGCCCGTGACGGAGTTGAAGGTTCGACTCGATATCGACGAGTTGCCGGAAGAAGACCGGGGCCGCTACAACACGGTGGCAGGGCTTCTGATGGCGGTGTCTGGCCACATCGCGGCGGTGGGTGAGCGCATCGAGGCGGCAGGCTGGGTGTTTGAAGTGGTCGATGTCGAGGGCAAACGCATCGATAAGGTGCTGGCAGCGCGTGTGGCGCAGCCCGACTTGTTCGGTGAGGGAATTTAGATTCGGCCGGCCAGACGGTAAGCCCAGTACCCAATGATCTCGTGCAGCGCGTAGTGCCACTTCTCCGCGCCCAGCGTGAACGAAAAAGTCGTCACCGCGTTCCAGCTTGCATGTTCGGGCGCGCGGTAGTCCACACAATAGGGTGTCACGTTCCAGCCTGCTTTGACGAACGAACCCATCGAGCGTGGCATGTGCGCGCAGGT
>JANOTO010000326.1:0-4537 GCA_031416395.1 Rhodoferax sp.
CCGTGGAATAGGCCGTAACGGCGCCTGTTTCAGTGACCGCACCGACGGCAATGGTGAGCTTATTGTTGGTGAAGTTGGACAAGGCGGTGTCGGCGTTGTTGGCGCGCTCGTTGCCGCCTGAGACCTCGATCACCATGCCCAAGCCGCCCCTGGCTTCGGTGGCAGCACGTACCAGTGCAGCGCCCCATTCGCGATCTGCATCCGAACCCGAAGCCCCGAAGTTCTCGGCAAACGCCGGGTCTTGCCCCCACGAGTTGACGCTGACACCGGCACCCGCCGTCAGGTTGGCAAGAAACAGATTGGCAGAATTGGCCCCCTTCGCAATCGCCAAGCCAGGCACAATTTTGGCATCGTAAGCCACCCCCACGCCGCCGATGCCGTCGTTGCCCGCCATGCCGACGATGGAGCCCACCACCGTACCGTGGGAATTGTCTGCCCCGGCAAACCCCTGCCCGGTGGTGCCACGCACCGCATCAAAGGCCAGGTTGGTCAGCAGATTGGCGACCAGCGAGGGCTGCGTAAGATCCATGCCGTCGTCGTTGACGGCCACCACGACACCTTTGCCGGTATAGATGTCCCATGCCGACAGGACATTGATGTCAAGTCGGGAAGTGCCACCGCGCTGCCCGGTATTGACCAGGTACCACTGGGATAGAAAAAGCGGGTCATTGAACGTTTTAGCCATGAAGAACTCCTCAAGTTATTCCGATTGCTGCCACCATCCGTCTGAATGAGAATTGTGTGAGATCTCAATCCGTGATCGGATAGGCTGAGTATTCAAAAATTTGACAGCCATGTCCAATAGGAAAGCCTAGAACTTGCTTAATTCTTATTAAGAATTGTGAAATCTTCTGAAAACGGTCGCGATAAACGGGGAAACCCTTAGTGACGGCCGTGTCGCGCTGCCAACGGGGTCAGGCCGAAACGCGTAAAAGGCCCTCAAAAACCCCATAGACGCGCGAAACGGAGTAAATTACTTCCGGTTACCTCCACACCATCTGATGAAAACCCACGTTATGCAGAGTCCTCGTCGCGCTGCCACTCGCTTGCTACTTCGCTGCCTGCTGGCGGGCGGGCACTGCAAGCGCGTCGCCAGTGGCGTGCGCGGCATCACCGGTAGCTGCATTTTCGTACTGATCGCAAGTTTTTGGCCGGGCGTTGCGCTCGCCGCCACACCTGTCGGCAAACCTGCCAATGTGGTGGTCGCCCTAGCTACCATTCTGGACGGCGATGCCATTTTGCTGCGCGACACCAGCCAGTTCACCCTGGCTGAGGGCACGCGTCTTTACGCCCACGATATTCTGGAGACTGGCGCAAATTCACGTTTGCTGCAGCTCGAATTTACCGATGGCACCCGGCTTAGCCTGGGCCCCGCTACACGCTTGCAGATCATGCCGCAACTCGGTGCCGCACGCGCCAAAACAGCGCCGCACGCCTACTTGCTGCAGGGCTCGCTGAAGTTGCGCACCGGCACCAACGCTGCCAGCACGGCCAGTGCCGTGCTGGCAAGCCCGTTGCTGGATTTGCAGGCTGGCAGCGCTAACGCCAGTGCCGTCTTGCTGGTGCAGGCCAGTGGCTCACGCCTGTTTGCCGAAACCGGCGACGTGGCCCTGTTGAGCTGGCGCGCGGGGGCACCCGCTTCCAACGCGCTGAAAACCGGCGAATTTTTGAACGTGTCTGCCAGTGCCAAGCCGCTGCTCGCAAGCCGCCCGCCGGGCGACTTTATTCAGTCGTTGCCGAAGGCTTTTCTGGACAATTTGCCCGCCCGTGCTGCGCTATTCGGCGCAACTTCGAATCAGGTGAGTCTGACGCGCGCAGGCGAGCCCGCTTATGCCCAGGTGCAACCGTGGTTGGATGCCGAGCCCGCGCTGCGAAAAGCCAATCTATCGCGTTGGAAGCCTCTTGCCGCCAAGCCCGAGTTCCGCCAGGCCCTGCGCGCCAACATGGGCGCGCATCCGGAATGGCGTCCTGTGCTTGATCCGCCACCGCCCAAAGTACCGGCATCCGGCGCACCGGCGGGCAACGGCGCGGCGCTGCCGCAACCCGCCACCACTCCTCTGATCCCCACTACTCCAAGAAAAACGCCATGAAACTCCTGCTCAAATTCAACCTCATCTTCCTGCTGGTTTTTTTGCTGGGCCTGGTCGGTGCCAGTCTGGTGGCGCGCAACCTGCTACAACGCGAAGCGCAGGAAAACGTGGCGCAGCGCGCACGCCTGCTGATGGAGAAAGCCAATGCCGTCAGCATCTACACCGCAAACCAGATCCGCCCGCTGCTGGAAACGCAGATGAAGTACACCTTTTTGCCGCAGTCCGTGCCCGCCTATTCGTCGGCTGAGGTGTTGCAGGCGCTGCAAAAATCGTATCCAGAATACAGTTTCAAATCCGCCATGCTGAACCCGACCAACCCGCGCGACCGGGCCGTGGCCTGGGAGGAAGATGTCATCGGGCAATTCAAAAATTCGCCGGATTTGAAAGAGTTTGTGGGCCGTCGCGAAACACCCAACGGCATGTCGCTCTACATTGCGCGGCCCATCCGCATCAGCAACCCGGCTTGCCTGTCTTGCCACAGCACGCCCGACGTGGCCCCCAAAACCTTGATCGAGCGCTACGGGCCGTCCAACGGGTTTGGCTGGAAGCTCAACGAAACATTGGGTGTGCAGGTGGTTTCGGTGCCGATGACCTTGCCGCTGGAACGCGCAGACCAGGCCCTCAAAATGGTGGTTGGCGTGCTGGCGGCGGTGTTCTTGCTGATTGGTGCCACGCTCAACCTCATGTTGTGGGGCCTGGTGATCCAGCCGGTGATGCGACTCTCCAAACTGGCCGACCGGGTCAGCATGGGCGAGCTGGATGGCCCCGAGTTCGAGCACCGCTCCAAAGATGAAATCGGCGTGCTGGCTGAATCGTTCGGGCGCATGCGCAAGAGCCTGGCGCATGCCATGAAGATGCTGGATGCTTGAGGCGCACGGTAGCTTGACCGCAGGCACCTGCCGATGAGCGAGACCTTGCCCGACAAGATCGGCAAATACATCATTTCAAGCATCCTGGGGCGCGGCGCGATGGGCGTTGTGTACAAGGGCTTTGATCCGCATATCCAGCGCCTGGTGGCGATCAAGACGGTCCACAAAAGCCTGCTGGGCGATGACACCGAAATCGACTCCATCGCCGCACGCTTTCGCAACGAGGCCAAGGCCGTGGGGCGCATCGCCCACTCCGGCATCGTAGCGATTTACGAGCTGGGGCGAGATGAATCCACTGCCTTCATCGCGATGGAGTTCGTTGACGGACGCAACCTCGAACAAGTGCTGGCCGGCACGCCGATGCTCCAAGAAGCCCAGGTCTTGAGCATCGTGAACCAACTGCTGGACGCGCTGGATTGCGCCCACCGCAACGGTGTCTGGCACCGGGATATCAAGCCCGCCAATTTGCTGTTGACCGCAGAGGGCCAGTTGAAGCTGACCGACTTTGGCATTGCCCGCATCGAAAATGCCGGGTTGACCCAGGTTGCCAGCGTCATCGGCACGCCCGGTTACATGGCACCCGAGCAATACATTGGCAACGATGTGGACCACCGGGCTGACCTGTTTTCGGTCGGCGTGCTGCTCTACCACTTGCTGGCGGGCCGGGCGCCCTTCATCGGCCGGCCAGACCAGGTGATGTACCAGGTACTCAATGAAGAGGCGGCCCCACCCAGCAGCATCGCGTCGCAGGTGCGGCACGAGGCCTACGACAGAGTCGTCAGCCGGGCCATGGCCAAGCAAGTGGACGAGCGCTTTGCCTCGGCCGCAGCGTTTCGCGAGGCGCTGGCGGCGGCGGCAAAGCTGTCTGACAGCAGCGACGGCAATGCCACCTTCGTCGTCGAAAAGGCCCAATGGCTCAACACCATCACCCGCGCCAAGCAATCGCGACCGGTACCAAAATCACAGGGCGGCCAGAGCAGCGGCGCAGATGCTTCCAACTCGAGGCTGGAGGATCGCCCAAGCCAATGGGATGCCCCCACGTTGAGCCGCATCGAGCGCGCGCTGGCCAGCCATGTCGGGCCGATGGCCAAATTCATGGTGCGTGATGCCGCGCGCAGTTGCACAGACATCCAAGCCCTAACCAGCGCTTTGGCCCTGCACATCGGCGAAGGTCAAAAGCGCCAGCGGTTCCTGGTCGAAGCGAACTCGCCGTCGCAAGCCACAACGGTCGCCCCCACCGCCGTGGTCTCGCGCACGCCGCTCCCGGTCGCCCGCAGCGGTGCCGGCTTGCGACCAGATGAGCCCTTGAGCGACGACATCAAGGCCCACGCCACGCAGGTGTTGACACGCCAGCTCGGGCCAATTGCCAAAGTGCTGGTCAAACGCGCCAGCGAGCGGGCCAGCGGACGGGCCCAGTTTTTAGACCTGCTGCTCCAAGCCTGCCCGGAAAGTGACCAGGCGGTGTTGCGCGCCGCACTGGAGAGCGGCACTTGAAGAGCCGCGCCTGAGGAAACTATGGGGTCAAAACCACGGATGGGGTTGTCGATCAAACCGGATGACGTTGCAACCCGTGTGATT
>JANOTO010000327.1:0-12573 GCA_031416395.1 Rhodoferax sp.
ATCACCCGGCGCTGGGGTGGCCTGGTGGCGGTCAACAAGGTGTCGCTGGAACTGGAGCAAGGCACGGTGCATGCTGTGATTGGTACCAATGGCGCTGGCAAATCGACCTTGATCAATATTCTGTCGGGCGAGCTGCCCGCTTCAGAAGGCGCGGTAGAGCTGTTGGGGCAGGACGTCACGCATTGGACGCAACCGCACCGTGCCAAAGCCGGCTTGGGGCGTAGCTACCAGCGCAACACGATTTTCCCCACCTTCACTGTGCAGGAAAATTGCCGTCTGTCCGCGCAGGCACGCACGCCCAAACCATGGCTGTGGTGGCAAAGCGCGGCGCACTGCGAAGCCAGCCTGGGTGCTGCGCACGATGCAGCCGCGCGTGCGGGCCTGCTGGACGTGATGGATCGACCCGCCGGGCTGCTGAGTCATGGTCAAAAGCGCCAGTTAGAGATCGCCATGTGCCTGGCCACAGCCCCGCAAGTGCTGCTGCTGGATGAGCCACTGGCCGGCATGGGTGCTGAAGAAACCGAGCGTATGCTGGCGCTGTTGCAAGGGCTCAAAAGCAAACACGCCATCCTGCTGGTGGAGCACGACATGGACGCTGTGTTTCGCGTGGCGGACTGCATCACGGTAATGGTGAACGGCGGTGTCATCGCCTCGGGCTCACCCGACTTTGTGCGCAACAGCGCTGAAGTGCAGGCAGCGTACCTGGGTGGGGAGCATTGACGTGGTAGCCCAAGACATCATTCTGGATGCGCGCGGCATTCACGCCTGGTATGGCTCCAGCCATGTGCTGCACGGCATCGATCTGCAAATTGCGCGGGGCCAAACTGTGGGGCTGCTGGGCCGCAATGGCATGGGCAAAAGCACGTTGATCCGCACAATCTTGGGCCACGTTACCGAGCGGGAAGGGCAGATTCAACTGTTTGGGCGCGATCATTCCACCAGCAAACCGCACCAGGTCGCGCGCAGTGGCGTGGCGTATGTGCCCGAGGGGCGCGGCATATTCCCGAATTTGAGCGTGCGGGAGAATCTGCTGATGGCATCCAAGCCGACGCGGGATGCAAAAGTCGGTTGGACGTTTGATCGCGTGATGGCGACATTTCCAAGACTCAATGAGCGCCTCACCAACCTCGGGGCAGAGCTATCCGGCGGCGAACAGCAAATGCTTTCGATTGGCCGCGCCTTGATGACGCAGCCCGAGCTCATCATCCTGGACGAAGCGACCGAGGGCCTGGCCCCGCTGATCGTGGCCGACATCTGGCGCGTGATTCGCGAGATTCGCAAAGACGGCATTGCCACCCTGATCGTCGATCGCAACTACCAGCGCGTACTCGCGGAATCCGACACAGCGCTGGTGCTGCAAAAAGGCCAAGTGGTGCTCAGCGGTGCGTCGAAAACCCTGCGCGAGAGCCCCGAGTTGGCGGGTTATTTAGGGGTTTAGAGCTGCATCCACGTGTTCAGAGTAGCCACGGATGGAGCCTTTTAGTGCGTCATACATGGTGCGTGACGGTAGTTTGAAAGCGGCGGATTAATGGGCGGATTGACAGGTCGATTGACTCCGTCGAGTCTTCCCACTATCGTTATAAAATGAAACGTAATATAATGCACATTCGCCATAGTGTGATGTAGCATTATCTTTCATGCTAAATCCACCAAAGGCGTAAACAACAACACTAGGAGCACCTCATGAAACCTTTTATCAAAACCTTGCTGACTGCCGGCGCAGCCATCGGCATGACGGCGTTGTCGCCTCTGGCCAGCGCACAGAACTTTCCCACCAAACCCATGACCATGATCGTCGCCTTCCCGGCGGGTGGTGGATCTGACGTCATTGGCCGCCTGGTGGGCAAATCGATGGCAGACGCGCTCGGCCAGCCAGTCATTGTTGAAAACGTGGTGGGCGTCGGCGGCTCTTTGGGCGTGCTCAAAGCGGCCAACTCAACGCCCGACGGATACACCATCTTGGCGGGCTCGCCGCTGGAACTGATCTACACCCCGCTGGGCGTGGCCGCTGCCAAAAACAAGCCTGAAGACATGCGCATGGCGGCTCTCGTGGGCCACACGCCGATTGCGATTGCTGTCAGAAAAGACTTGCCCGTCAACACGCTTGAAGAGTTTGTGGCGTTCGCCAAGAAGGCCGACAAACCCTTGAGTTTCGGCTCCACAGGCATTGGCTCGCTGTACCACCTGATGGGTGAGAAAGCTCTGCAAATCTCAGGCGCGAAAGGCCTGCATGCGCCTTACAACGGCCTGGCACCCTATCTCAAAGACCTGATGGGCGGCGTGATCGACTTTGCCGTCGTTCCTCTCGTCGGCCCGGTGCTCGGTGCCATCGAGGGTGGCCAAATCAAGGCGATGGCGATTGCATCGCCACAATCGATTACGCGCCTGCCCAAGCTGCCGCCCGCAGGCAACACAAAAGGTTTTGAAGACTATCAGTTCAGCATCTGGATCGGTGTCCAGGCCAGCGCGAAAACGCCAGACGCGCTGGTGGCAGCGATTCACAAAGCTGTCTATGCCGGCTTGGCAAACCCGGAAACCCGCAAAACCATTGAAGGCGCAGGCTCGGTGATCGCTGAGCCGATGAGCCTTGCGCAACTGGACAGCTTCTATAAGAAAGAAGCCACCACTGGCGCGGCGATTGCCAAATCGATTAACCTGCAGGCACAGTGAACGCCGTAAGCGCTCTCCACACTGGTGCTGGCGCAGGCTCAGGAAAAAGCGACCTGGGGGTCGCTTAAGGGTGACTTCAGTCCTCACAAGCCTGAAATCATGGGGTTTACTATATTTCCGGTAGATTTTTGAGAATAAATTAACCTTTAGGTTAATACGAAATATCCCTGGGCGGACGGTAGCGGCCATCAAGCTGGTGATGCTGCACGGCGACGTGACCGATCCGGTCGCCAAATTGGCCCTCGCTCAGCAATGTTTTGGTGGGCATGACCTGGCCGCATCGCAACTGGGTGGTGGGCACTACTTGGCGTTAACGGATTTTCGGCAGGCTCAAGAAGAACTCGCTGACATTACGGCGCACCTGGAAGGCAAGTCCACCTCAGACCAGAATTTGCTGCACGCACTGGTCTCGCTGGCTACCCGCGTGGAGCGCGCAACGGCTCAGCACAGCTAACGGTTTTCAGCCACCCGAGCCTACGCCACCTTGGCCAGCCATTTCCAGCGTGATGAGCAGTGATGAACTCACGGCGGGCTCCGGTTGATAGGTATTGGCGCCATCTGTTCTTGGCGTTCCAGGCGCTCAAACGGCTCGATCACCCACACGGCGCCGTTGGCCATTCGCTGGTTGATCTGCCACCACGGCGTTGCATCGGGCGAGGGGTTGTCCAAATGCGATAGATCGTGAGAAGTGAAGCTGGCTGCGTCCACCAGAAACCGGTTGGCAGGCAGGCATGGCGCGGCTTGCGCGGCCTGTTGCGGCATGAGGTTGATTAACGCCCCCGCCAGCAGCCAGACCTTGCGCGCACGAGGCACCACGGCGCGCTGGGTGACAGAATCGAGCCCCCGGCGCGCCACTTCATGACCGATTTCAGCGTACAAGTAACGGGCCGCGTTGATGCCGGGGCGACAGGCAAGTGGCAATTGCGCAACTCCTGCACCAACCAGTTGGTAAAGCCCTTGCGCCACATCCAGCAGGCGCTGCACTACCGAGGCGATGCCCGCATTAAAAACCGGTTTCGCCAGCCAAGTCTGGGGGTCAATGCTCGCCTCACGCAGCCATTGCTGCGGCAAATACAGTCGGCCCATGCGCGCGTCTTCGCCTACGTCGCGCGCGATGTTGGAGAGCTGCATTGCGACCCCCAGATCGCAGGCGCGGGCCAGGCCCTCGCTACTTCGAACACCCATCAGCAGCGCCATCATGGCCCCTACTGTTCCGGCCACGCGGGCGGCGTAGGCTTGCAGATCCTCCAGCGACTGATACTGTCGCCCATCGGCATCCCACCCAAAGCCTTCCAGCAAGGCATCGAGCAAGGTACGCGGGATTTCAAAATGCGCGACCACCGCAGCCAGTGCGCGGTCTACAGCTGCCGCTTGCGATGGATGCGCTTCACCGCTATAGGCGGCATCCAACCGTGCTCGCAAGCCCGCGACAGCAGCGTGTTTATCGTTACCGCCGTGCGCAGCGTTATCCACAGCATCGTCGGCCAGCCGACAAAACGCATACAACGCTGATGCCGGCTCGCGCACCGCTTGGGGCAGAAGCAGCGAGGCCGCGAAGAAGGTGTAAGAGCCCTCGCGCAGCGCCGCCCGGCACTCGGCCATATCGGCGACAGCCTGCGGACTCAAAGGCGTTTTAGTTTTCACTGTGGAATTGAGTGGCAGGGCCCGCGCCGGATTGGTCTGCGACATCGACGCCTCAGGACTTTTTAGGTGTGTTTGAGCTTTTAAAAGTGTCTGCATGAGGTACCACTGTATCCAAAACACGGGCCGATGACAAAACGCCGGGCAGCCCGGCACCTGGGTGGGTACCTGCGCCGACGAGGTAGAGATTTTTAAGCTCTTCGCTGCGGTTGTGGGGTCGAAACCAGGCGCTTTGCGTGAGCACCGGCTCCAGCCCAAAGGCCGCGCCCCGAAACGACGACAGGCGATCCTGAAAATCCTGCGGCGTCAGTATCAAGGAGCTGACGATTTCGTCGCTCAAACCTGGTAGCAGCGTGGCCTGCAGGCTACGCTCAATCGCTTTGCGGTAAGGCTCGGCGGTCTTTTGCCAATCAGTGCCGCTTTGCAGATGGGGCACGGGGGAAAGCACGTAAAACGCGTCGCAGCCGGGCGGTGCCAAACTCGGATCGGTCGCCGTAGGTCGATGCAAATACAGGCTGAAATCTTCGGCTAACAGCTTGCGGTCAAAAATATCGGTCAGCAGTTCGCGGTAGCGTGGCCCGAGCGAAATGGTGTGATGCGCGACATCCGGGTATTGGCGCTTGGTGCCGAAGTACCACACGAACAGACTCATCGAATAGCGGGCTCTTTCAATACGCCGATCAGTCCAGCGCTTGCGATGCTCAGGTGCTACCAAATTTCGGTAAGTAGTGGCAGAGTCCGCATTCGACACCACTACCTGGGCCGCCAACGTTTCTCCCGAGGCCAGCCGAACCCCCGTTACCGAGCCAGCGCTGGCCGTGATTTCCGCTACGGCCTGATTGCAGCGCACTATGCCGCCTTGACCCTCGATCAAACTCACCAGCCCTTTGACCAAGCTGCCTGTACCGCCCATCGCAAAGTGAACGCCAAAGCGCCGCTCTAAAAATGCGATGAGGCAGTAAACCGAGGTCGTTGCAAACGGGTTGCCACCCACCAACAGGGATTGAAACGTCAGTACCACGCGCAGTCGCGCATCGCTCACGTGCTTGCAGGCCAGCGAATAGACGGTGCGGTAGCCTTCGAGCTTGACCAAGGCGGGCAGCACGCGTGCCATGTCGGCCCAGGTGTCAAACGGCACATGCCCCAGTTGTTCAAAACCCACCTTGTAAATCGCCTCGCTGGCCTTCAAGAATCGCTCATACCCCGCCACATCGCCTGGGGCCAACTTCGCCACCTCGGCGCGCATGCCTTGTGCATCACCGGTGTAGTCGAACACCACGCCATCGTCAAAACGAATGCGGTAGTAGGGCGATACGGGCCGCAAGTCGATGTCGTCCGCAAAACGGCGGTTGCAGAGCGTCCACAATTCTTCGAGCAAAAACGGCGCGGTGATGACGGTGGGGCCTGCGTCGAACGTGAAGCCGTCCTGCCTGTATACATAGGCACGGCCGCCGGGGGCATCGAGCTTTTCCAGTACAGTGACACGGTAGCCCCGCGCACCCAACCGAACTGCTGCAGCCAGACCACCAAAGCCACTGCCGATGACAACGGCATGCGGAACGATGGCATGCGGGGCAGTGGCCTGGGGTTTTCGCGCATTCAAAGGTGGTGATATTGCGGTTTCTCCATTTCTTACAAGCATGTGGTGCATGATAGGAGTGTCAACTAAATCTGACAACTGCTGCTTGATCTGCCCAAAGAATCCCGACAAAAGCTGTGCCATGGAACCGACATTCATTTTTAGTTTAGGAGCGTTGCGCGCATGAGCGGAGGGTTGAACTTGCGAAATGTGGCTTGTGAGCGCGGGGGGCGTCGCATTTTCAGCGGATTAAGCCAGTCCATGCGACCTGGCCAGTTGCTGCGGGTTCAAGGTGACAACGGCGCGGGAAAAACCAGTTTGCTGCGAATGATCTGCGGATTGATGGAACCCACTGAGGGCCAGCTGCTGTGGCGCGGCCAACCCACTTGGGCGTTAAAAGAAGAATTAGGCCGCGAGCTGATCTACCTGGGCCACGCTGCGGCGTTGAAAGATGAGCTGTCGCCGCTCGAAAACTTGTTGGCGGCCTGCCTGCTTGCGGGCCAACCCGCCACCGAGCACGAGGCCAGCCGCGCGCTGGTGGCAGCCGGTTTGCGCGGGCACGAGAGAACCTCGGTTCGCAAACTCTCGCAAGGGCAGCGCAAGCGAAGTGCGTTGGCGAGGTTGGCGCTAGGGCAGGCTGCTACTCATCCTCTAATGCCACTTTGGGTGCTGGACGAGCCTTTCAATTCGCTGGACAGCAGCGCCACCGCCTGGCTGGTTGGTTTGATCAAAACCCAGCTTCAACAGGGCGGCATCGTGGTTTTGACCAGTCATCAGACCGTGGCGCTGGACGACACACCCCACCAGGTGCTGGCGCTATGATCCCCCACGCCGTCGCAACCGTTATGCCACCGCAGCCAGGCCTGCTGGCGGGCATGCGTTGCATCATGGCGCGGGATCTGCGCATTGCGCTGCGCCGCCGCTCAGACACATTGGCAGCATTGATCTTCTTTGTCATGGTGGTCAGCCTGTTTCCGCTGAGCGTGGGGCCAGAGCCGCAACTGCTGCGCACCATGGCGCCCGGCGTGATTTGGGTGGCGGCCTTGCTGGCCTCGATGCTGTCACTGGCACGGCTGTTTGCGGACGATTTTCAGGACGGCACGCTGGAGCAAATGTTGCTCTCAGGCCATCCGCTCGCGCTGCTGGTGCTGGGTAAAATTGTGGCCCACTGGTTGGCTTCGGGTTTGCTATTGGCCTTGGTATCTCCCTTGCTGGCTTTGCAGTTTGACTTGTCTGTGGCAAGCACCGGTGTACTTCTGGTTTCGCTCATGCTGGGCACCCCTGTGCTGAGTCTGCTGGGGGCCATCGGCGCAGCGCTGTCGGTGGGCCTGCGCGGGGCGGGCATGCTGCTGTCTCTGCTGGTGCTGCCGCTGTGCATCCCCGTGCTGATATTTGGGGCCGGTGCAGTCGAGGCCGATATAGCGGGGTTGGGCGTTGCCGGGCATTTTTCGCTCTTAGGTGCGCTGCTGATCGTAGCGCTTGCGGCCGCACCAATCGTCTGTGCAACAGCCTTGCGGATCGCGTTGGAATGACGGCTGGTATAAATTCGGAGGATAAATTCGGAATGTTTGGGGTAGAAGAGGGTCGGCCTAGATGCAATCGAGCGAAGTCAACTGGTTTCAATATGCAGCACCGCAGCGGTTTTACCCGCTTGCGGGCCGCATGATTCCGTGGTTTGCCGCCGCTGCGGTTTTGCTGGGGGCCGTGGGGCTTTACCTGGGGCTTTGGCTGGCCCCCACGGATGCTCAGCAGGGCGACTCTTACCGAATCATTTTCGTCCACGTGCCTGCCGCGTGGATGTCGATGGTGGTCTACCTCGCCATGGCGGGGTGGGCGGGTATCGGACTGGTGTTTAACTCCCGGCTCTCATCAATGATGGCTTGCGCGCTGGCACCCACCGGCGCACTGATGACGTTTTTGGCGCTATGGACCGGTGCCCTGTGGGGCAAGCCCACCTGGGGTGCGTGGTGGGTGTGGGATGCGCGGTTGACTTCGGAGCTAGTGTTGCTGTTCCTGTACATCGGCTTCATGTCGCTGCACGCATCGATTGACGACGTTCGCCGGGCGGATCGTGCAGCGGGCCTGCTGGCCTTGGTGGGGGTGGTCAATATTCCCATTATTTACTTCTCCGTTCAGTGGTGGAACACGCTTCACCAAGGCGCATCAGTCAGCATCACTCAGGGTTCCAGCATGGCGACGCCGATGCTAATGGGCATGCTGGTGATGGCGCTGGCCTTCTGGGCCTACTGCATCGCGGTGGCGCTAATGCGGGTGCGCGTGATCATGCTGGAGCGGGAGCGCCACACCGGTTGGGCACGCAAAGACTTGGGGGCTGTATGAGCTGGAACAGTTGGCCCGACTTTTTTGCCATGGGCGGCTACGGCCTGTACGTTTGGGGGTCACTGGGAATGTGCGCTGCAGTCATCATTGCCGAGGTTGCGCTGTTGAAAGCGCGGCATCTATCATTGGTTCGCGAAGCGGGTGCTGAGGCCTCGCAACATGCCGAGGAGGCCAGTTCATGAAACCTCGAAGCAAACGCGCCCTGGCCATCGCGGTCGGACTGGCGGCGCTGGGTATCGCCAGTGCGTTGGTGCTCAACGCGTTCAACAGCAATCTGGTCTTCTTCTTCAGCCCCTCGCAAGTTGCGGCTAACGAGGCCCCTCGCGCGCGCAGTTTTCGCATTGGCGGGCTGGTGGAAGAAGGCAGCATCCAGCGCGAGGCCAAGGGTTTGACCACGCGCTTCGTTGTGACTGATTTGGCCAAAACCATCCCCGTCACCTACACCGGCTTGCTGCCCGACCTGTTCAAAGAGGGTAAGGGCGTTGTGGCTCAGGGCAAGCTGGGGGCTGATGGTATTTTTCGCGCCGACCAGGTGTTGGCCAAGCATGACGAGAACTACATGCCGCCTGAGGCCGCATCCGCGCTGAAAAACGGCTCTCAGCAATCCAACTCAACCCTTTCCGTGAAGCCTTGAATCCATGATCTACGAACTGGGTCACTTCGCCTTGATCATTGCGCTGAGCATGGCGATCGCGCAAAGCGTCCTCCCGCTCATCGGCGCACATAGAGGCAACGCTGTGTGGATGGCACTGGCGCGACCCTCCGCGCGCGGGCAATTCATCTTTGTGGCGATTGCCTACGCGTGCCTCACCCATGCCTTCATCACCAATGATTTTTCGGTGATGCTGGCAGCCCGGCATTCGAACAGCGCGCTGCCCATGGTCTATAAATTCACGGCCGTGTGGGGCAACCACGAGGGCTCGATTTTGCTGTGGTCGCTGATCCTGTCGGGCTGGACGCTGGCCGTCTCGATCTTCTCCAAACAGTTGGACGACCGCATGGTGGCGCGCGTACTGGGCGTGATGGGCTTGATCAGTTGCGGCTTCTTGCTGTTTACCCTGCTCACGTCCAACCCGTTTGAGCGATTGTTGCCCGCTGCTGCCGATGGCAATGATTTGAATCCGCTATTGCAAGACCCCGGCATGATCATCCACCCGCCGATGCTCTATATGGGCTACGTAGGCTTTGTCGTGGCCTTTGCATTTGCCATCGCGGCGTTGCTGTCGGGCCGGTTGGATGCCGCCTGGGCACGCTGGTCGCGTCCATGGACGACAGTGGCTTGGTGCTTTCTGACGCTCGGGATAGCCCTGGGCAGTTTTTGGGCTTACTACGAACTGGGTTGGGGCGGCTGGTGGTTTTGGGACCCGGTCGAGAACGCCTCGTTCATGCCCTGGCTGGTGGGCACAGCACTGATGCACTCGCTGGCCGTCACGGAGAAACGCGGCGGCTTCAAGATGTGGACCGCACTGCTAGCCATCATCACGTTCTCATTGTCACTATTAGGCACGTTCATCGTGCGCTCGGGCGTGCTCAGCTCCGTGCATGCGTTTGCGACGGACCCGGCCCGTGGGGTTTTCATTCTGGCGTTTCTGGCGCTGGTGATTGGTGGTTCGCTCGCGCTGTTCGCATGGCGCGCGCCGCGTGTGGGCTTGGGCGGCAGTTTTGAGATGGTGTCGCGCGAGTCCATGCTGCTGGCCAACAATGTGCTGCTGCTGGTGGCCGCGGCAGCGGTGCTGCTGGGTACGATTTACCCGCTGGTGATTGATGCATTGGGCATGGGCAAGCTGTCAGTGGGTGCGCCGTACTTTGTGGCGGTGTTCGTGCCCTTGATCGCACCCG
Source organism: Rhodoferax sp. (assembly GCA_031416395.1). GTDB lineage: Bacteria > Pseudomonadota > Gammaproteobacteria > Burkholderiales > Burkholderiaceae_C > JANYCG01. The sequence continues at coordinate 10,070 of JANOTO010000327.1, forward strand.
CGTTGTTCCTGATGGGCGTCGGGCCGATGACGCGCTGGCGCCAGGCGGATGTCATTGACTTGGCGCGTCGCCTGCGCTGGGCGGTGGCCGTGAGTGTGGTCAGTGCCGTGATTGCGCCTTTCGTGCTGGGGCATTGGACACCGATGACGGGCCTGGGCTTGCTGCTGGCCGCCTGGGTGGCCAGCACGGCGGTGTTGAACCTCATCACCCGCGTGCGTGAGCACCCGGCACCGGGCATCATGAAGCCGCTTGCCATGCAACCCGGCAGCTATTACGGCATGCTGTTGGCTCATTTTGGTGTTTCGGTCTTCATCGTCGGCGTGACGGTGGTCAGCAGCTTTCAGAGTGAAAACGATCTGCGGATGGAACCGGGCGATACCGCAACGGCGGGCGGCTACAGTTTCCAGCTGGACAGCATCAACCAGATTAACGGCCCCAACTACGCCGCCCACCAGGCCAAATTGACGGTGAGCCGCGACGGCCGCGTTGTATCGACCTTGTACCCGGAGCGGCGTGTGTACACGGTAAGCCGCACGTCGATGACCGAAGTGGCGATTGACCGGGGCATCGGCCGCGACCTTTACGTGGCGTTGGGCGAGCCCTTGACCGCGACTGCATGGAGCGTTCGGCTGCATCACAAACCGTTCGTCAATTGGATCTGGGGCGGATGCGTGTTGATGGCGCTCGGTGGCCTGCTGGCCGTGATGGACCGGCGCTACCGGGCACGGGTCAAAGCGCCCGCACCCGGCGTTCCATCCAGCCCGGTGGCCCATTCCCCGCTCAATCAACCCGCATTGAACCGCGAAGCCTCGGCGCGATGAAGCGTTTGTTCTCCAAGCGGTTTTTACCGCTGATCCTGTTCATCGTCTTGCTGGTTTTTCTGGCCATCGGGCTGGGCCTTAAACCCCGGGAAGTGCCGTCACCACTCATCAACAAGCCCGCTCCCGCGTTCAATTTGCCTGTGCTTGGGGAGCCGGAAAAAATGCTCTCGCAGAAAGACCTGCTTGGCAAAGTGTGGGTGCTGAACGTTTGGGCTTCATGGTGCGTTGCGTGTCGGGTTGAGCATCCTATCTGGGTTGATGTCGCGAAAACAGGTGCCGTGCCGATTTATGGTCTTAACTACAAAGACAAGCGCGACGATGCGATTCGCTGGCTGAATAATTTTGGTAACCCGTATCAGCAGTCGCTGGTCGATGCCGAAGGCTTGGTGGGCATCGACTTTGGCGTATACGGCGTGCCTGAGACCTTTGTCATTGACAAGACTGGCGTGATCCGTCTCAAACACATTGGCCCCGTCACCGTAGACGTGCTGCAAAACACCATCCTTCCGCTCGTCAGGAAGTTGAGTGCTTAAGTCTTTGTTGATGTCATTGCTCTGCGGGGCTGTCGTGTTGAATGCGTCGGCCAAAGAGGCAACACCCTTGTCCGCTGACCCTGTTTTGGAAGCGCGCGTCATGGTGATCGCCGAGGAGCTGCGTTGCCTGGTGTGCCAAAACGAAACTATTGCCGCTTCGCATGCCGATTTGGCCGTCGATCTTCGCAAACAGATTCGACTGAAGCTGACGCAAGGCCAATCGAACCAGCAGATTCTGGACTTCATGGTGGAGCGCTATGGTGACTTTGTGCTGTACCGTCCACCCCTCAAAACTACGACTGTTCTGTTGTGGGTTGGACCTTTTGCGCTTCTGGCACTTGCGCTGGCGGTGCTGGCTGCAAACATCCGTCGGCGCAGAAGCGCGGCGCAGCCAATCGCTTTGACTGCCGATGAAATCAGCCGTGCCAAACAGATGCTGGCAGACAACCCCGATCAACCATGACACTTTTCTGGATACTCGCCGTCGCCCTGACTGCGCTTGCACTGGCCTTGGTGCTGCCGCCCTTGTTGCGACGTGCGTCGCAATCGCAATCGCAATCGCAGCAGCATGACATGGTTGATGCCCGCCGCGCCAACCTTGTGATCCTGCGGGACCAGCTCAGGGAGCTTGATACCGAACTGGCATCCGGCCACATCAATATCGACCAGCAGGCGCTGGCCAGGACAGAAATCGAGCGGCGTGTGCTGGATGAAGAAGGCCTGACCGATCGTTTGAGCCCCGCTGCAAACACACCCGTTGCGGCATACTCCACGCGCTCGGCCGTCTTGGTCGCAGCGTGTATCCCGCTGTTGGTGTTTGGCATGTACGGCTTCATTGGCAACCCGCAAGCGATATTGCCGCAGGCGCCAGCTCCCGAGGGCGAAGTCACCATGGCGCAGGTTGAGGCGATGGTGACGCAGATGGCGCAAAAGCTGGAAAGCCAACCCGCCGATCAACCCGCCAATCCGCAAGCCTGGGAAATGCTCGCGCGCTCGTACGCCGCATTGCAACGCTTTCCCGAAGCGGCGCGCGCCTACGAGAAGGCGAGGACACTTGCGCCCAATAACGCCCAGTTGTTGGTGGATCATGCCGATGTGCTGGCGATGCTGCAAGGCCAAAGCATGGTCGGTGAGCCCGCCAAATTGATCG
>JANOTO010000328.1:0-2976 GCA_031416395.1 Rhodoferax sp.
TCCACCGCCCGGTTCGCGCCAAAGGTTTTTACAACATCGTTCAGAATAAGCATCTGCCTGATTTATACCTGACCGGATGGATGCCCGATGCCCGAAGCACAAAATAATGACGAATTCGAACTCTACGACCTGCGTATCGAAGTCGTCGCTCCGCCGGACGCAAAAATCCAATGCAGCGCCAAGGTGGGCGACCACTTTGAACTGCGTGGCGAAATGCTGCACCTGCCGCCAGGCCAGGGCTTCTCAATCTATTCTCTGGCTGCCCTATTGCCCCTGCTGCCCGCCAAACAGCGCCCTACCCACCCCAATGACTGGATGAGTACCGATGCCGAGGTGGCTTGCCCCGACCCGCATTGCCCGACGCGTTTTCGTGTTACTCGCCTGGGGCTGCGCAGCTTCTCCCACGCGGCAACAACCGCTGTTCCCTTGAAGGTGCCTGCATGAGCATTGAGACTTTCAAACTCGCACCAGGCTATGACGTTCCCCGCCTGATCCGCGGTGGCTGGCAGCTCGCGGGCGACCATGGCGAGGTGGATCGCACCCGCGCCATTGCCGACACGGCAGTGTTTGTGGATGCGGGCATCGATGCGTTTGACTGCGCCGACATCTACACCGGCGTAGAAGACCTGATTGGCGAATTTCGCGCCAGCCAAACCGCTGGACAAACGCCTTTGCGTGTGCACACCAAGTTTGTGCCTGATCTGGTGGATCTCGCCAACGTCGATGCCGCCTATGTGCGACGCGTCATCACACGTTCATTGCAACGCCTGCGCGCCACGCAGCTTGATCTGGTTCAGTTTCACTGGTGGGACTACACGGTGCCCGGCATGGTGGCCACCGCACAAATGCTGCGGGATTTGCAAAACGAGGGCCTCATTCGCCACCTGGGCGGCACCAACTTTGACACGCCGCAGACGCAAGCCATACTGGACGCGGGTGTGCCGCTCGTCAGCATGCAGATTCAGTATTCGCTGCTGGATCGCCGCCCGGCAGGTGCGCTGGCTGCCCTTTGCGCAAAGAGTCCGTTGCGCCTGATCTGCTACGGCACGCTGGCAGGCGGCTTCATCACGCAGCGCTGGCTGGGCCAGCCCGAACCGCTTGAGTTGTCAAACCGCTCACTGATCAAATACAAGCTTGTCATTGACGACTTTGGCGGCTGGGCTCAATTTCAGGCGCTGCTGCGAACTCTCAAAGATGTTGGCCAGCGCCACGGCGTAAGCCTGTCCGCAGTGGCGACGCGCTGGGTGTTGGATCAGCCATTTGTGGCGGCCGCGATTGTGGGTGCTCGCTACGCGGCCCATCTGCCGGAGCATTTGCAGGTGTTTGCGTTCAGGCTGGATGCGCAGGATCATCGTCAAATCAACGAACTGCTCGCCCGCTGCCCAGGCCCTCAAGGCGACACCTATTCGCTGGAGCGTGATCGCAACGGGCGGCACGGGCGTATCATGAAATACAACCTTAGCAAAGCCTAATTTCAACCCATTTCAACCCACCTGGAGCTTCGAGACATGCAAAAACTGATCCCTATTTTTTCATTGGCGCTGAGTCTGACGGCAGCCTTTGCCGCAAACGCTCAAGCACCAGAATGCAAACACACCGTGGGCATGGTGGTATCGCTGACCGGGGCCGCGGGGCGCTTTGGCCAGGCAGCGGCCAAGTCGGTAGAGCTTGCTTTTCGAGACCTCAACGCCGCTGCCGGCGCGCAGGGTATTGCGGGCTGCCAGTTGGCGTTTGACTTGCGTGATGCGCAAAGCCAGGGTTCGGTGGCGGTTGATCAGGCGCGCCAATTGGTGGATTTGAAGAAAGTGCCCGCCATCATCGGCGGCATCATCTCGTCGGTGTCGATCCCGATGGTCACTTCGGTGACCGCGCCCGCAGGCGTGGTGCAGATCTCGCCCGCGTCCACCTCGCCCACGCTTACCCGCATGGGCAATGAGGGTACCAGCAAAGGTTGGTTCTTCCGCACTATCACTTCTGATGCGCTGCAAGGCACGGCAGCGGCGAAGTACGCGATGGATCAAGGCCTGAGGCAACTGGCCATCATCAACGTGAACAACGATTTTGGCGTGAACATGCTGGCCGAGTTCCGCAAAGCCTACGAGGCGCTGGGCGGCAAGATCATCTCCAACACGCCGTACAACCCGGCTCAGGCCTCCTACGCACCGGAGGTCACCAAAGCTTTGGCTGGCGATCCACCAGCCCTTTATTTGATTGGCTACCCTGGCGACGGCACGACGATTCTTCGCACCTGGATTCAGCAAGGTGGGCCGCAGAAGTTTTTGCTCAACGACGGTTTGAATTCGGCTGACCTGATCAAGGGCGTTGGCCCGCAGTTTTTGAACAACGCGTTCGGTACGTCTTCCGGCACCAACCGCAGCCCCAGCACCGAGTATTTTGACAAAGCCTATCCGGCGATGAGCGGTGGCTTCGACTCCAAAGCGCCCGCTGCGGATCGCGCCTTTGATGCGGGAGCGATCATGGGCCTGGCCATCGCCCGCGCCGGCAAGTTTGAAGCGGCAGCCATTCGCGATGCGATTCGTGAAGTGACCAAACCCGGCGGCGAAGTGGTCAGCGCGGGGCCAGAAGGCTTTGCCCGCGCGATTCAGTTGATCCGCGAACGCAAGCCTGTGCGCTATGTGGGCGTGATCGGTGCGGTAGAGTTTGACCGCAATGGCGATATCGTGGGCCCGTTCCGCCTGTGGCGCTTGCAGAACGGTGAAGTCACCACGGTAGGCCAGATGTCCACTGAGGAAGTGCAGGCGATACAAGCCAAATTACCGAAGTGATTGCAAGCAAATGATTGAAAGGACGCTGCTGGCGGGCGATCTGGACATCCCCCGCATCGTCACCGGCCTGTGGCAGGTGGCGGACATGGAGCGTGGTGGCCAACTGCTTGACCCACGGCCCGCTACCGCCGCCATGGTCGACTACGCGAAGGCTGGTTTTGATGCATTTGACATGGCCGATCACTACGGC
>JANOTO010000329.1:0-8321 GCA_031416395.1 Rhodoferax sp.
ATCAGGCTTTGCAAGTGATCGCGCCGTGCGGCAAACACCAATAGCGTCTCGGTGATGGCATCCATCGGGTCGTTGAGCAGCATGCCCCGCAGCTTCTCGGCCAGTGGTGTACCACCGGGTTCGCGGGTTTGGGTGACCACCCTGCCCTGCGCTTCAAACGATTTGGCCAGCGACTCGATATGAGTTGATTTGCCAGCACCGTCGATGCCTTCAAAACTGATGAAAATTCCGCTCATGGATTAATTTGGGGAGCAATTGGGTCTACTTACCCCGTTGAAACTTATTGACCGCGCGATTGTGCTCTTCCAGCGTCGCGCTGAACTGACTGGTGCCGTCGCCGCGCGCCACAAAATACAGCGCCTTGGTTTGCGCGGGCTGCACAGCGGCAATCAGCGCCGCGCGGCCCGGCATGGCGATGGGTGTGGGCGGCAGGCCAGGGCGGGTGTAGGTGTTCCAGGGCGTATCGGTCTGCAAATCGCGCTTGCGCAGGTTGCCGTCAAACTTCTCGCCCATGCCATAGATCACGGTCGGGTCGGTTTGCAGCAGCATACCGATGCGCAGCCGGTTGGTAAACACCCCGGCGATTTCAGCGCGGTCACTGCCCTGCCCGGTTTCTTTCTCGACGATGCTGGCCAAAATCAGCGCTTGCTCAGGCGATTTCAGCGGTGTGTCGGGCAGGCGCGTACTCCAAGCGGCTTCGAGATTTTTGTCCATCGCACGAAGTGCGAGCTTCAACACCGCCAGGTCGCTGACTCCTTTGGCAAAGGTGTAGGTGTCAGGGAAAAAGCGCCCTTCCGGGTTGACGCCCGGTTTGCCCAGTTTTTGCATAATGGCCTCTGCATTCAAGCCGCGCGTCTCCTGTTTGAGCTGCTCGTCTTTGGCGAGCACCTCGCGTATCTGCGTAAAAGTCAGCCCTTCAATCAGCGTGATGCTGCGCAGCGCCTCTGCGCCGCGCACCAGCTTGGACAAGAGCGTGCGCGGGGTTTGCCCAGGCTCGATCTCGTAGCTTCCCGCTTTGATATTGCGCGACTGGCCCGACATCCGAAACCACCAGTACAGCAGCAAAGGGTCGACCTTCACACCTGCATCCGCAACCGCCAGCGCGACCACGCTGGGCGAGCTGCCGGGCTCGATGGTCAAGTCCAAGATGTCCGCACCCTGCTTTAGCGGTTGATGCACCCACCACGCTACCCCACCGCCCAGCGCACCGAGCGCCAGCAGCACAATCACAAAAAACACCCCTACTTTTCTCACAGCCTCTGCCCGTCTCGAATATTCAATCATTGATCATAATTCAGCCTATGACTCATGATGTAACCTCCTTTTATCGCTTGGAGGGTGTCGCGCCCGTTCGCTCCTTGGGCATCATCAAGGTCGAAGGCCCTGATGCCGCCAGCTTCCTGCAAGGCCAGTTGACGCAAGATTTCGTCCTGCTCAAACTCGGCGAGGCTCGCTTGGCCGCGTTCTGCTCCGCCAAGGGACGCATGCAGGCCAGCTTTGTCGGCTTTAAGCGCAGCAGAGACGATGACGAGAGCGAGATCCTGCTGATGTGCAGCCTTGATGTGTTGCCCGCCACGCTCAAGCGCCTGTCGATGTTCGTGATGCGAGCCAAAGCCAAATTGACCGATGCCACGGATGATTTTTTAGTCGTTGGATTGGCTGGCGATGCTGCAAAGAGCCTAAGCTTGAAAGCGAACACGCCTTGGCTGACAGCCCCGGTCGGCGCGGGCACCGCGATCTCGCTGTACCCCGCAGCGTCCGTACGGCGTGCTTTGTGGGTCGGTCCGAAAAACACAGCGCCCCCTACTGGCCTTGCGCTCGACGAAGCCCTGTGGGACTGGAGCGAAGTACTGAGTGGCATCGCAACCATCAACGCCAAAACGGCGGATGCGTTCGTGCCGCAGATGCTCAATTTCGAATCCGTTGGCGGCGTCAACTTCAAAAAAGGCTGCTACCCCGGCCAGGAAGTTGTGGCGCGCAGCCAATTCCGGGGCACCTTGAAGCGGCGCGCTTACATCGTTCATGGCGACGCACCGATGGCCTCTGGCGATGAAGTCTTTGCGTCAACCGACACAGAACAACCCTGCGGCACCGTCGCCCAAGCAGCAGCTTGCCCCGCTGGCGGGTTTGATGCGATTGTCTCGATGCAGGTTGCTGCGGCAGCTGCGGGTGGCTTGACGCTGGGTTCGGCGGGGGGAGCGAAGCTGGAGTTGCAGGCGTTGCCTTATGTGTTGCTGGATGACATTTGAGGACAATTTTCGCGGGCAGGCGATTTGAGTGGTTAATATACCCACTTTGGGTATATTTGGCATCAAAATATCGTCAAACCCGAAAATATGAACAAAATAGACTTCTAGATCCCGAATAAATTAGATAGTTTGCTATTAGTTTTAATAAATGTAGTGCAGCATTCTGAGTTCAACGCATCAAGAGGCCACCACCCCCACATCCACGCGCCGCGCCTATTGCGACTTGCCGCTGCCGATCGTCTGGGCTGGCTTTTGCAGCACGATGCGGTCAACGAGTCGATCTACGATTTTTCAACGACGCGCTCGACTGTCACCGTCTGCTTGCCATTACGCCCCAGCAACCAACTGGCAAGCCAGCCCAGCAGCCCCCCAGCAACAGCACCACCAGCAACAGTAGTTCGTCATGTTGTTGTCTTTCGTTGTACGCCCTCTGCCATGCGCTAGTCGTGAAATTGCAGTGCGAATGGTACTGTGACTTTTTCGGGCTTAGCGCGTACAAATGTAGCCCGAATATACCCAATAAGGGTATATTAGTCCATTTTTTCACTGTTTTGAAAAAATCTTAGACATTTTAGCCTTCTAGCTCCCGTATTAATTGCATAAGAAGCTATTTACTTGATAGCGTATTGGAGTCTATATATTCTCAGGTGGAATAACAAAATCATAAAAATGTAGTTTGCAATATAAGCCGCCATCGTCAAACTCCAGCCCTATGCATGATATGGCGTTTGTCTTGGCGGGGTTTTTGGTGGGGCTGGTGGTCGGTCTCACCGGGGTGGGCGGGGGCTCGCTGATGACGCCGATCTTGATCTTTTTCTTCGGTATCAAGCCCTATTTGGCCATCGGCACCGACTTGCTGTTTGCGGCCTTTACCAAGATGGGCGGTACGGTCAAGCTTGCGCGGGCCAGGTTGGTGGATTGGCGCATCGTGGCGCATTTATCCGCAGGCAGCATCCCCGCGGCGCTGCTCACGCTGTGGGTGTTGCGCCAGCTCGGGCCCGCAGAGCCGGCCGTTCAAAGCGTGATGACGACCACGCTGGGCGGCGCGCTGTTGCTCACCGCTGCCGCCACGCTGTACAAGGCGCTGCGCCGCACGCCCGCCGCGCTGCGCTCCCAAACTTCAGCCGCAGTTGACGCACGCAAGGCACGCCACTGGAGCCTGCCGCTGTTGCTGGGTGCGGTGATCGGCACGCTGGTGACGCTGACCTCTGTTGGCGCAGGCGCAATTGGTGTCACCGTACTGATAATTCTTTACCCGCTGCTACCGCTGCCGCGCATCGTGGCCGCAGACATCGCCTACGCCGTGCCGCTCACGCTGGTGGCAGGTTTGGGGCATGCATCGCTCGGCTCGGTCGATTGGTTGCTTTTGGTCAAGCTGCTGGCCGGCTCGTTGCCCGGCATCTGGATTGGCTCGCACCTGATGACGCGCACCCCCGAGCGGGCGATTCGCTCGCTGTTGTCCGTCTTGCTGGCCTACGCCGGCGTGAAGCTCATTGCCCTGTAATCTTCAAGAACCCTCATCACACCATGTACCAATACACCGACTTTGACCGCCAGTTTGTCAAACAACGCGCGGCGCAGTACCGCGACCAGTTGGAGCGCAATTTGGCTGGCACTTTGGGCGACGACGAGTTCAAACCGCTGCGCCTGCAAAACGGCTGGTATTTGCAGCGCTTTGCGCCGATGTTGCGCGTGGCAGTACCGTATGGCGAGCTCTCCAGTGCGCAATTGCGGGTGCTGGCCCAAATCGCACGCGACTACGACAAGAAGGAGCAAAACAATATCGATCAGGCCAACCCCGGCTTGAGCGATTTGAACTCGCTGCCCAGCGGTGTGGGCCACTTCACAACGCGGCAAAACGTGCAATTCAACTGGATTCCATTGACCAAATCAGCCGATGTGATGGATCTCTTGGCCAGCGTCGACATGCACGGCATCCAAACCAGCGGCAACTGCATTCGCAACATCACCAGCGACGAGCGCGCAGGCATTGCCGTGGACGAGATTGCTGACCCGCGTCCCTTCGCCGAGATCATGCGGCAGTGGAGCACGCTGCACCCGGAGTTCGCATTTTTGCCACGTAAATTCAAGATCGCCATCACGGGTGCCAAAGAAGACCGCGCCGCCACCTACTGGCATGACGTGGGGCTGCACCTGATCAAAGACGATGCCGGAAAGCTCGGCTTCAGAGTGCTGGTGGGCGGTGGCATGGGCCGCACGCCGGTGATTGGCACGCAGATTTGCGACTTTTTGCCGTGGAATCAACTGTTGAATTATTTGGAGGCCATCGTGCGCGTGTACAACCGCTGGGGTCGGCGCGACAACATCTACAAAGCCCGCATCAAGATTTTGGTAAAGGCCGAGGGCGCGCGCTTCACCGAGGAAGTTGAAGCGGAGTATCAGCAGATTTTGACGCTGGACGGTGCACCCCACACCATCACGCAGGCCGAGCTGGATCGGGTTAGCGCCTCCTTTGTGCCGCCCAAGCTGGTCTGCAACAAGAAGGATGGCGAACAGAAGATCGCCGCAATCCTACGCGCCGCCGCTGAAGACGATGTGGAGTTTGGCCGCTGGCTCACGCAAAACGTCGCGCAGCATAAAAACCCGGATTTGCGCGCCGTCACGCTGTCATTCAAGCGCCTGGGCTACGCGCCGGGCGACGCGACCGCGAATCAAATGGAAGGCGCCGCAACCCTGGCTGATGAGTTCTCGGCAGGCGAGCTGCGCGTGACGCACGACCAAAACCTGGTGCTGCCCTGGGTGCGCTGCGACCAGTTGCCCGAGCTGTGGCGCGCGGCCCGCAAAAATGGATTCGCCAAGCCCAACATCCGCCTGTTGACCGACATGATCGCCTGCCCCGGCGGTGATTTTTGTTCGCTGGCGAATGCCCGCTCGCTGCCCATCGCGCAAGCCATCACCGAGCGCTTTCAGGACATGGACGAGCTGCACGACCTGGGCGAGATCGACCTGCACATCAGCGGTTGTATCAACTCCTGCGGGCATCACCACAGCGGGCACATTGGCATTTTGGGCGTCGATAAAGATGGCAAGGAGTGGTACCAAGTGTCACTCGGTGGCTCGGATGGCTCGACCTTGAGCGGCGCGTCGGTTGCAGGCAAAGTGGTCGGCCCATCGTTTGCTGCCGATGAGGTCGCGGATGTCATCGAAGCGATTCTGGATGCCTATCGGCGTGAGCGCGTGACGGTGAACGCCTCCACAGAAACCTTCATCGCGACGCTGCGCCGTGTCGGTGTCGAGCCCTTCAAGCTGGCCGCCAACGCTGCCCGCGTAAGCACGGGCAAGGCGACGCAACATACTGAAACTGAGGCTGCTTGATCATGGAACAAACCATCACTCTCATCGCTCATGGTCAGACAAGCCCAGGGGTCGACGCTGCTGCCACAGAAATCGACATCATGGGCGACGTGAACCCGCGAGATGTCAATCTGGCGGGCATAGACCGCGTCAACCTTCACTTCGCCAAATTCACCGATGGCCGCGCATACAGCCAGGCGTTTTTGCTACGGCGCAGGTTGAAATACAAAGGCGAAATCCGCGCGCATGGCGATGTGCTGATTGATCAACTGGTGCAGATGCAGCGTGCTGGGTTTGACTCGGCCGTGCTGCGGGCTGATCAGGATGTTGCATTTGCCCAGCGGCAATTTGACCGCTTTGGCAGCTATTACCAAGGCGATACGGTTGACGTGGCACCGCATTTCCAAAGGGCTGCGAATGATTAAAACTCATGCAGTTAAAGCGACGGCCATTGAGCTAAACGCTCGCCCCTCCACCGATTTTGATACCAAGCTGGCGCAAACCAAAGCTTTGCTGGTTCAGGCTGCAAAGACCTACTCTTCGCAGCAGATCACCCAAGCCTCCAGCCTCGGGGCCGAAGACATGGTGGTCAGCCACTTGATCCATAGCCTGGGTCTGAAGATCGGCATCTTCGTGCTTGATACGGGCATGCTGCACGACGAAACGCTGGCGTTACTCGCCGACCTCAAAGCTGCTGCGCGTGTTCCCGTGGAGGTGTATGCGCCCGTGCATGAGGCGGTGGTGAGTTTTGTGAAACGCGAGGGAAAAGACCCCATGTACCGCAGCATCGAGCTGCGCAAGGCCTGCTGCAATATCCGCAAAATGGAGCCGTTGGCCCGCGCGCTGGACGGCAAGGCCGCCTGGCTCACCGGGCTGCGCCGCGAGCAGTCAGGTGCACGCGCCGAAGTGCCACTGACTGACACTTCCAATTCAGTTCGCGTCAAGTTCAACCCGCTGGCCGATTGGACGTGGGGCGATGTTTGGCACTACATCAGCCTGCACAAAGTGGCCTATAACGCCCTGCACGACCGGTTTTACCCCAGTATTGGCTGCGCACCGTGCACCCGGGCTATCAGTATGGGCGAAGACTTCCGCGCCGGGCGGTGGTGGTGGGAAGACGAAGCTGCTAAAGAGTGCGGTCTTCACGCCCAGGAAACACGCAAAGAAACAATTGTTATCACCAAAAAAACCGAAGAGGCCACTGCATGAACGCCAGAGTCGAACCCCAATTGCTGACCCAACTGAGCAACCAACATCTGGATGCACTGGAGGAAGAAACCATCTTCATCCTGCGCGAGGTGGCTGCCACGTTTGAGCGGCCAGCCCTGCTCTTCTCCGGTGGAAAAGACTCGCTCGTGTTGCTGAAATGCGCTGAGAAAGCTTTTGGGGCAAATCGCATTCCCTACCCGCTCTTGATGATCGACACTGGCCACAATTTCAGCGAGGTCACTGACTTTCGCGACCTGCGCGCCAATGAGCTGGGTGCCGAGCTGATCGTGCGCAACGTTGAGGACTCCATGAAGCGCGGCACGGTTCGCCTCGCGCATGCGGGCGAGTCGCGCAACGTGCACCAGTCCGTCACGTTGCTGGAGGCGATTGAAGAGTTCCGCTTTGACGCATTGATCGGTGGTGCGCGCCGCGACGAAGAAAAGGCCCGCGCCAAGGAGCGCATTTTCAGCCATCGCGACAGCTTTGGCCAATGGCAGCCTAAAGACCAGCGGCCCGAGTTGTGGACGCTGTTCAACACCAAGCTGCAACCGGGCGAGCACTTTCGCGTGTTCCCCATCTCCAACTGGACAGAGCTGGACGTGTGGCAATACATCGAGCGCGAACACATCACCCTGCCCTCGCTCTACTACTCCCACTCGCGTGAGGTCGTGCAGCGCAAAGGTTTACTCGTGCCCGTCACGCCGTTGACGCCGCTGCGTGCGGGCGAAGTCGCCGAACTTCGCGACGTGCGCTTTCGCACGGTGGGCGATATTACCTGCACCTGCCCGGTGGCCAGCTTGGCCAGCAGTGCGGGCGAGATCGTGATTGAGACACTGGCCGCCGACGTGAGCGAGCGCGGTGCCACTCGCATGGACGACAAAACTTCAGAGGCTTCGATGGAGAAGCGCAAGAAAGATGGGTACTTTTGATGGTTGATATGAATTCAATAGCTGATTGCGCACAAGATGCGAGAGGCAAGAGCAGCTTTGACACCAAGTCTGCGCTGAAATTCATCACCTGCGGTTCGGTCGATGATGGCAAGAGCACATTGATCGGCCGCCTGTTGGTCGACAGCAAAGCCGTTCTGCAAGACCACTTGGCCGGCGTTCAGCGTCAAGGCGAAACGGACTTGGCGTTGTTGACCGATGGCCTGTCCGCCGAGCGCGAGCAGGGCATCACCATCGACGTGGCCTACCGTTACTTTTCAACTGAATCCCGCAAATTCATCATCGGCGATGCGCCGGGGCACGAGCAGTACACCCGCAACATGGTCACCGCTGCCAGCAGCGCCGATGCTGCTGTGGTGCTGGTAGACGCCACCAAACTCGATTGGCAAAACCTTTCGCTCGATCTGCTGGTTCAAACGCGCCGGCACTCGCTGCTGGTCAACCTGCTACGGGTACCCAGCATCATCTTCGCGGTGAACAAGCTGGATGCAGTTTCCGATTCGACGCTGGCCTTTCAAAACATCAGCGCTGCGCTGCGAACTTTCGCGGACAAGGCACAAATCCAGATCACTGCTATTGTTCCGGTGTCCGCCCTCAAAGG
>JANOTO010000330.1:0-7884 GCA_031416395.1 Rhodoferax sp.
TCACGACTATCGGAAAACTCAAAGGAAGAGAACATGATTGAAGTCCCAGAAGTCAGGAAGGGCCAAGCCCCCTCCCCGCTCGCGCGCAATGAATTCAGCACCCGCTTTCGCGCGTCATTCATCGACGCGGCGTTTCGCGCGGAAGACCCTTCCATCTCGCGCCTCGAAGAGATCGCCTGGGGTGCGTATGTTGAAGGCCGCAAGTCCCCGTTCACCCAAAAAGCCGGGCCGGGCTATGCCGATCCTGACTATGACTTGTCCACCGAATGGGTGGCGACCAAAGAGCGATTAGATGCCGCCCAACTACATTGGGCCAAGCCCACCACTAAAAGCCGTGTGCTGCTGATCTGCGGCTCGGCTCGCAACGACGGTAGCTGCCCCGGCGAGATCTCCAAAACCTTTCGCCTGGTCGGCTGGGCGCGTGAAGTGGTCGAGCAAGCCGGTATCGAGGCCGATGTGCTGGACTTGAGCCTGCTGACCTCCGGCTACGGGCGCAACATCCACCCCTGCAAAGGCTGCGCGTCCACCGCCATGCCGCTGTGCCATTGGCCTTGCAGTTGCTACCCCAATCACGGCATGAACCAGACCAACGACTGGATGGCAGAAATTTACGAGCGATGGACGGCTGCGCACGCCGTCATCATCGCAACACCCGTTTACTGGTACCAAAGCCCCAGCCCGCTCAAGCTGATGATCGACCGCCTGGTCTGTGCCGACGGTGGCAATGCCGACCCGACCTCAACCGGCGGCAAGAAGGCCGACAAAGCCAAAGCGCTGGAGATGGCGGGGTGGGACTATCCGCAGCACCTGGCCGGGCGTGCCTATGGCGTGATCGTGCATGGCGATGTGGCCGGCATTGAAGGGGCGCGGCGATCCCTGTCGGACTGGCTGGACTGGATGGGCTTGATCGACGCGGGCGCCCAGGCGCGGCTGGACCGCTACATCGGCTACTACGAGCCGTACGCCAATAGCCACGACACGCTTGACGCAGACACCGCGGTTCAAGAAGAAGTACGAAACGTCGCCAAGTCCGTCGTCAAGGCGGTGACCGAGCTGCGTGCCGGGCGACTGCAGGCGGTGCAGGCCAAGCTGACGCGACCCCGGCCTAAATAGTACCTACAGCGACGCAAAAAAACCACCCGCAATCACTGCGGGTGGCCTTTAAATCACTTGCCTGACTAGGTGGCTAGTAGGTGTAGCGAACGCCGATCGTCGCAACGCCAATACGGTCACGGTCGCCAGAGACGCTGGTAAACCGCAGATCATGCGCATCGTACTGAAGCACGCCGGACCAGTTGGGCGTGAACATAAACTCCGCACCGATGCCGAGGTTCAGGCCAAAGCCGTTGTCGCTGCCTGCGGTGATGCCAGAGCGTGCTGCCGAAGTGACCTCGGTGCGTCCGTACGTGGTGCCGACTTTGCCGAGCAGGTTGAACTGCGAACCCAGCGGCAGCTTGCCGACCAGCTTGAGCGTGAATCCGTCCGCACGGGTTTCACCGCCCCCACGGCTGATACGACCAAAGTCGGTGTAGCCGACCTCAACGCCCAGGTTATTGGTGAAATACGAGCCCGCAGCCAGACCATAGGCGGTGCTGTTGTTGTTCGAACCGAACAGGCCGGTGCCACTGCCCAGGCGATAGTCGGTCTGGCCTGCGCTGACGTCAAAGTAAATCTTGGGCACGCCGGTCAACGCGAAGGCGTTGCTTGAGGTGTTTGCACCCACAGCCTGCGCCTGTGCGCCAGCGGTTACGGCCAGTGCAGCAATGGCGATAGCCGTCGCCGTGATGTGGTTCCTGGATATTTTCATAGTCGATCCTTAAATGATTGAAGACAAATTCCGGATAGGCCGGAAAGCTTCATGATGATGAAGTTGCACAGACTTTAAATTTTGTAAGTACCTTTTGATGTAGGCAACATTAGGGAAAGTCTGTAGGACAACGCTGTGTATCGTGCTCACCAGAATTCGCGCGAATGCGCTCACGTGCTCACGCCTCTTGTCGAATGTCGTCCGCATGCGGCGGATAGGGTGACGCTTTGGTGGCGCTGGCAGGCTCACCGGCAAGCTCGCTGGCAAAGTTGTGGTTGACATCGCGATGATGGGCCTCATCAGCCCGCACCACCAGGATCACATCGCGCAGGCTTGCGCCATCAGGCAGCTTCCAGTAGTGCATGGCTATCGGCGGGGCGGGCACATTTTCGACGCGGCCTTCGTCAATCTCTTGCAGATACAGCGAATAGCTTAAGTACGCCTCTTCTTCAAAGTAACCAACCACCCGGTGCGCGGTACGTGCCGACAGCAGGTAAAGGACAAAGAAGCTGACATAGAAAATCCACTGCGCCAGCATCACCACCATTCGCTCAAACCAAGTGGGCTTGGCAATCGCCACAAACGTCATCAAGTGCATCCGCTCGTTCTCGGCCTCCTCCATCAGGGTGCGAATCCAGCCCTGGTCATCGACCATGCGGCGCAGGCAGGTCAAGTGCGTGATGGTTGCGCCCACCATGCCCGGCACGGCGGCCACGGTCTCCAGCACGATAGCCCGGCTGCCGTAGCGCTTGGCAAAGAACGTGTCGGCAATCAGGCGCAGCAGCTTGGTGAAGGCCAGCGCAAAGTGGTCTGAAAAACCTTGCGCAGCGCGATGCGGCGCGGGTGGTTCAGGCCGGGATTCGATGGTTTGATTCTGCATAATTCAGGCTTTTTGAGGTATAAATTAACCTACAGGTTAGTTTTTGACAAAAATCATCTGCACAAGCGAATACATTGATAAAAATGGCCTCTAGCTCTCGTATCATTTGCATAAATAGCTATACATTTGATAGTATTGCAAACTGCTTCATCGCAAAGGTCCAAATCATTTTTGACGCGTCGGGGCCGCCTGGGTCGCTGTAGGCACGCCCTTTTGCGCCGCCGCTCCAGGCGTGACCCAATCCGTTGACCAGGCAATGCGTCGCAACCAGGCGGCCAGCGGCTTTGTAGTCGGTCACGGTGGCTGGGTAGCGCTTGCCGCGCTGCACGGTGCGGGGCGGTCGGGCCTTGGCGCCCTCGCACGCGGCCCACAGTAACGCCGCGTCAAGCCCGTTGCGAGGTGCCACCACCGAGTCCGCGCTGCCGTGAATCACCAGCAGCGCAGGCAAGCGCACACCCTTGGGTAGCGCTGGCAGCGGTGGCGCGCCACGTGAGGGCGTGGCGCGCATCGCCCGAAGCGCTGTCGCCTGCGATTGCGCTGCCCCTGGCGGCACGCCTGAATGCAGGGCCACCGCCCGAAAGCGCAGGGGCTGGCGCGTTGCCAGCAGTGCCGCCAGGCTGGCTCCGGCGGACAGGCCTGCCAGCGCCAGCTTGTCAACGTCAACATGCTGCGCCTTGCAAACCTGATCGACCATAGCCATCACGGCGTCGGCCTCGCGCTGCGCCTGGCCCGTGCGCGTGGCGAACCAGTTCCAACAGCCCTGCAGGTTGGCAAGCCGATCCTGCTCGGGGTACAGCACAAAAAACCCTTCGCGCGCGGCAACCTGATTCATCTTGCTAACGTCGGCAATCGCCTGGGCGCCCTGTGCGCAGCCGTGCAACATCACCAACAGGGGCTGGGCCGGGCCGGTCGGGTGACCTGGCGGCTTGTACAGACGGTAACGGCGCGCGCCCGCTCTGCCGAAACTCATGCCGTCAGCACGGGTGCTGCGAACGCTTCGGCTGCGTGAACTGGTGGCACGTAACTGCTTGGGTTTTGAACGGACGCTAGATGCCGGTGCCCGTCTCGACTTTGGCGCCGGCGGTGCTTTGGGAGATGACTTCAGCGCCGCCTTGACAGCCTTTGCGCCCACCCTTAGCGCCATGCGCGTCATCGCGTTCAAGCTTCGATTGAACGCTCGACGTCCCACCAGGTTAAAGCCGCGCCGAGCCAACGGAGCCTTTACAAACCGTTCAACGGCATGGCCTGCCGTCAGGCAGTGCGTTGCTGCGCAGCATCCGCATCCAACCCCCGGTCTGGCGACTCAAAAACCTGGTGCTGATTGAGGTCGGCATCCAACAATTCCTCCACTATCAGCGAGCCATAGCGCTGGGCAGACTTTGCCTTCATCGTGTTGGCAATCGTCTGGATGCGCTGCACCTGTTCCGCTTGCGGCGCATACACGACCAGAAAATTGCAGCCCAGCTCAGCCAGCGCACGATGCGCCTTGACCAGGTTGAGATCCTGGCCCAGGGAAGCCAGGGCGCTTGCGGTCAGCAGATTGGCATCCACCTGATTTTTCATTTCTTGCGGGCTGTAATGAACCACGTCGGCAGCGGAAAATCCCTGCGCAATCAATTGATCCGTGACATCCTGCGTCACTGCAGTATTTTCAAACGCCAACACGACATGGTCGACAGGTTTGAACACGCCAAACGACGTGGGGGGATTGGATTTGTCCATGGGGGGCTCCTTTGGCTTAGACCATCATCATGCCGACGGGCTGGTCAATGTCTGTGCGGTGGCGAACTTACGCGCGCATACGCTGCGGACAGAGGTCATCAATCCGTGGTCTGCTGCCGCTGGTATTCCTCACGCTTCATCGCGATGTATTCGCCGCGCTCCAGCTCGTGCAACTGCAGCGGATACAGCTCGGACGCGGTAAACCAGCTTTGCAGCCGCTTTTCAAGCGCCACCGGCGGCGGCTCGGTCGCGGAGTCAAGATAGCTTTCGATGGCCAGGTAATAGCGCATGGTGTTGCGCTCAATCACGCCACGCACGCCATCAACATAACGCGGCGCGCCATCGGCCTTTTGCCCAACCCGCGTGAAGCCGACCTTGTTGCGGCCCAGCGTGGCGAGGTAAGTCTGCATCGCCAGGCGGGCCGCCAGATTGACCGAATAGGAATAGGTCAGGTGGATGAAGGTTTTGCCGGTCGCCAAAGGTATCGCCCTGAACGCAATTCGGTAGTCGCTGGTGCCCATCGGGCCGTCTATGGCATTGAGTCGAATGTCAAGGTACTGCGCACTCATCTGTGCCACCGCGTACTTGAACTCAATGCGGGGGGCAGCTTTGAGGCTCTCGGCCGACTTGCTGCCAATGTTGACCTTCAACACGGTGCCGCCACGGGCCGCCTGCGCGCGGCAATATTTCGTATTCATCGGCAGTGACATCAAGTCACACCAACCGTCAGGATTGTTCAGGGCGACGCGCACGTCCGAAAACGGGTGGTCAATCTCCGCGTAGATCTCGCCCGAGACCTGGTGCGGCGTCTCGACTGAGGCCAGTACCAGCGGCCGACTGAACTGGTTTCGCGTGAGTTGCTCGCCCAGGGCCAGGTACTTTGCGTACAACTGCCCGCCCGCTTCAGCATCGGCCCACGCGATGCCCGTAAATAGGTTGACGGCACACAGCAGCAGATTTCTGAACAGCCGACCTCTGGACAATCTGGTTCTAAACATTTGAATTTCCTCGCCGATTGAACGCAATCGTTGTGCGCCAGTGTGGCGCGCCAGCCGCTCTTGCACCGTGCGTTGGCGAACAAAGCAAACCGAAACATCTACCAACCCCGTTGCTTCTTCGCTATGTGGGCAAACGCACAGAAAACCGATGCAGATTTGCTTAAATTTGGCGGCGGTGGGGCTGTCATTGCCCCACTTAATTTGCAACTCACTTAACTTCACTTAACTCACTTCAAGGACGCTTCATCATGAACAAAGACCAAGTTAAAGGCACACTCAAAGACATGGCCGGCAAAGTACAGGAAAAGGCTGGCGATGTGGTCGGCAACAAAGAGCAGCAGGCCAAAGGCATGCAAAAGCAGGTCGAAGGCAAGGCGCAAAAAACCGTCGGCAATGCCAAAGAGATGGTGAAAGACGCGCGTGATGCGGTGAAGGACGCAAAACGCTGAGCCTGCTCGCCATAGCCACACAGGCTTAGCACGCGACTGAACCGCGCCGACTTGGCGCGGTTCAGTCACGTCTATTTCGCGTCTATCTCAATTGCTCGGGGCCGAGGCTGGCGCGGCTGGCGGCAGGATGATCGTGGTGCCGGTTCCAGAGCTACCGGTTGCACCCGTGCTGCCTGTGCTGCCCGTGCTGCCTGTGCTGCCTGTGCTCCCGGTCGCACCTGTGCTGCCGGTCGCACCTGCGGGTCCTGGGACTGCCACTGGCACGGTTGGCGTTACGACAACCGGCGTGCGGTCACAAGCGGCCAAAGAAAACACGGCAGCCAAGGCCAGTGTTGGAAAAATACGGTTCATGGTGAGTCCTTTAAAAGTTAAACAATCTTGCTGCAAGACGGGTGGATTACCCGCAAACCTGCCGTCACAACCTTAAACGGCATACGGCAAGAACTGAGCTTACGAAAATTGCGGCAAGAGTTCTGTGCGGTGGCGCACAGAGGCATCTCACACCGCTTGTCACAATTGCGCATGCACGCATTCAATGATGGTTCCACCCAGGGCGCAGAAAACCAGGCGCTTCGATGGCTGCTGGTGTTTGTCTCGCTTGGGTTAGGCTGGATTTTGCTGCCGTTTTACGGCTCCATCATGTGGGCTGTCATCATCGGTCTGATCTTCAAGCCGGTACACCACCGCCTGCACACCCGCTTTCGAGGCCAGGGCACGGCGGCGGCATTGCTCACACTGCTGCTGGTGGTGGTGATCGTGATCATTCCCATGGCGCTGATCACCGCCTCACTGGCACGCGACACCGCCAATTTTTACCAGCGGATCCAATCGGGCGAAATCAACGCGGCGCGCTATTTTCGGCGTGCGTTTGACGCGCTGCCAAGCTGGGTCTCCAGCCTGCTGGATCGCTTTGGTTTGACTGATTTCGACAGCGTGCAAACACGCCTGGGTGAGGCCCTGTCGCAGGCCAGCCAGCTCATTGCCACCCAAGCGCTGGGCATCGGCATGAACACCTTTGACTTCATTACCGGCCTGTTCATCACCCTGTACCTGGCCTTCTTCATGCTGCGCGACGGCCAATTGCTTTCCCGGTCGATGCGCCATGCGGTGCCAATGGCTGTGGCGCACAAAAAAGAGTTGATTGAGAAGTTCACCACCGTGATTCGCGCCACGGTCAAGGGCAATCTCATCATTGCGGTGATTCAGGGCGCCTTGGGGGGCCTCGCGTTCTGGTTTTTGGGTGTCAACGGGGCGTTGTTCTGGGCCGTGCTGATGGCCTTTTTGTCACTGCTGCCCGCCGTCGGCGCCGGGCTGGTGTGGGTGCCGCTAGCGGTGTATTTTTTGCTCTCGGGTGCGATCTGGCAAGGTGTCGCGCTCACGCTGTACGGCGTGCTGGTGATCGGCCTGGTCGACAACCTGCTGCGCCCCGCCCTGGTCGGCAAAGAGACGGGTCTGCCCGACTACCTCATCATGATTTCCACCCTGGGTGGCATGGCCGTGTTTGGCATCAACGGCTTTGTCCTTGGCCCGGTGGTGGCGGCGCTTTTCATTGCCGTGTGGCATATCTACACGGTGGAACAGGTCGATCCGAGTTAGGGTTTCTTCGGTTCAATCGCGACGAGGCCGGGCAGCGCAGGGGTGGTGACGGTCACTACATCCTTGACCACCGCACCGCCCTGCACGCTGCCACTGGCATTGCCCAGCCCGGCCACCCTGGCCTGGCAGGCGATCAGTTCTTCGCCCATGAAGATCTTGCAGCGGGCCAGCGCATTGGCCACATAGTCGGTGCTGTTGGTTTCCAGCGTGCCACGGCGTTTCTCAACGCTGGCGGCGGCCGAGCCGCGCAGGCAGTCGGCCCGCGCCGTGCCTTCGGTGTTGACCATGCACCAGGCGCGCTCCTGGCGCGCATTGCCCGAGGTGTCGATGCCGGTGTCGCCTTTGACATTCACCTGGGCAATGGCAGCGCCAGCCAGTGATGCACCCAATGCGACGGCAAAGGCAAGTGTTCTGACCGACGTACACGCGTTC
>JANOTO010000331.1:0-2685 GCA_031416395.1 Rhodoferax sp.
AAACGGAACACGGCTGGTTTCAGGCGCATGCGTATCAGTTTGATGCAGATACCTCCACCTTCATTGTGGAGACGCCCGAGACGGTGTGGAAAGCCCATGGGCTGGATGAGATGAGCCAGGCCGAAGGTATTGCGTTTTGTGAGCAGCTTTTTGCCAAGTATCTGGATAGCCATGCGCTGATCAGCAATGCGCTGCATTTGCGCGGCTCGGCGCAGTGGATACGCTTCCCGCGCGTTGTCTGCAAGACCTGGGTGCACCCGGAGGTTGTCAACGGCAAGCCCACGCCTATCGTGTTGATGGGCGATGCCGCGCACACCGCGCATTTTTCGATTGGCAGCGGCACCAAGCTGGCGTTGGAAGATGCGATTGACCTGGCGAACGAATTCGCCGCCAGCACGGATGAATTGGTCGCAGGGAGCGATATGAATGTTGTGTTGAAGCGCTACGAAGCTCGGCGTAGCGTCGAGGTGCTCAAAATCCAGAACGCCGCGCGCAACTCGACCGAGTGGTTTGAGAACGTCAACCGCTACACGGAGATGGAGATTGAGCAATTCGCCTATTCCATGCTCACCCGCTCGCAGCGCATCAGCCACGAGAACCTGCGCTTGCGTGATGCAGCGTGGCTGGGCGGCTATGAAAATTGGCTGGGCGGTGCCACACAACAGGCCTCCAAGCCGCCGACGTTGCCGATGCTTCTGCCGCTCACGGTGCGCGGGCTCACGTTAAAGAACCGCATCGTTGTATCGCCGATGGCCACGTACAGCGCGGTGGATGGCATGCCGCAGGACTTTCATCTGGTACACCTCGGTGCCCGTGCGCTGGGTGGCGCGGCGCTGGTGTTTGTCGAGATGACCAGCCCCACCGTTGATGGTCGCATCACCCCCGGCTGCACGGGGTTGTGGAATGACGAGCAGGCGCTGGCTTTCGCGCGCATCGTCGATTTTGTGCATACAAACAGCAGCGCCAAAATTGGCATTCAGTTGGGTCACAGCGGCCCCAAAGGCTCCACGCAATTGGGCTGGCAAGCAGCAGACGAACCCCTGGTTGACGAGCCTCCGGGCAGACGGCAAACCAACTGGCCAGTGATCGCCGCCAGCCCCATCGCCTACGGCCCGCAAAACCAGGTGCCCCACGCGCTGACGCGCCGTGAGATGGATGTGATGTGCAGCCAGTTTGTCGCGGCCACCTTGCGCGCCGATGATGCGGGCTTTGACTGGCTGGAGCTGCACTGTGCGCACGGTTACCTTCTGTCGAGCTTCATCTCTCCGTTGACCAATCAGCGCACCGATGAATATGGCGGTGACTTGGCCGCGCGCTGCAAATACCCGCTAGAAGTGTTCAAGGCCGCGCGTGCGGTGTGGCCTGCGCACAAGCCCATGAGCGTGCGAATCTCAGCGCACGATTGGGCGCCGGGTGGTAACACCGATGATGATGCGGTTGAAATCGCGCGTCTGTTCAAAGACGCGGGTTGCGACTTCATTGACGTGTCATCCGGCCAGACCACGCGCGCGGCCAAGCCGGTGTATGGCCGCATGTACCAAACGCCGTTTTCAGACCGCATCCGCAATGAAGTGGGCATCAGCACCATTGCCGTGGGTGCAATTTCGGATGGCGACCAGGCCAACAGCATCATTGCCGCCGGGCGTGCTGACCTGTGCGCCATCGCCCGCCCGCATTTGGCCGACCCCGCCTGGACACTGCATGAAGCCGCCAAGCTGCAAAGCCGTGATGTTGATTGGCCTAAGCAATATTTGAGTGGGCGTGATCAGCTCTATCGAGAGATGGCGAAGCAGGTTCCAGTGGCTTCATCGTCAGCTTCTGTACCCAAGCCTTTGGCCGAAGAGTGAACGGCATGGACAAAGAAGCCCGCCTTCACGGCACCACCACCGCCGAACACCCGCAAGCGCTGCGTCTTTGGCTGCGTCTTCTCACCTGCACGCAGATGATCGAAACCAAAGTTCGCGCCGGCCTGCGCGAGCAGTTCAACACCACGCTGCCGCGCTTTGATTTGATGGCGCAACTGGAGCGCGCGCCCGCCGGGCTGCGCATGAACGAGCTGTCAAGCCGCATGATGGTGACGCGCGGCAACATCACCGGCATCACCAACCAACTGGTGATGGAAGGGCTGGTGGCGAGGGTGGATGAAGCGAGTGATGGCCGCGTTTGGCGCGTCAAGCTCACACCCAAAGGTCGCCGTCAGTTTGCCAGCATGGCACGCCAGCATGAGGGCTGGATCGTCGCCGCGCTCGGTGGCCTCACCACCCAAGACATCGCCAGCCTGCACAGCCTGTTAGGCCGCGCCAAGAAAGGAATTCCTGCATGAAGCACTTCATCACCGTCAGCAACCCGATGCGCGCGCAGTTTGAGCCCAAGGGCAGCTACGCGGCAAAACACTTCGCATGGGCTTTCGATGCCGCCCGTGGCGTGGGCACGCTGACGCTAAACCGTCCCGAGCGCAAAAACCCGCTGACGTTTGACTCGTACGCCGAGCTGCGCGATCTGTTCCATGCGCTCAAGTTCGCAAGCGACGTGAAGGTGGTGGTCATCACCGGCGCAGGCGGCAACTTTTGCAGTGGTGGTGACGTGCATGAAATCATCGGGCCACTGACCAAGATGACGATGCCCGAGATGCTGGAGTTCACCCGCATGACCGGCGACTTGATCCGCACCATGCGCAACTGCCCG
>JANOTO010000332.1:0-2601 GCA_031416395.1 Rhodoferax sp.
AAAGGCATGGGCGAAGCCCTGGCCGTGGTGTACCCGGCTGCGATCCTGCAAACTTGCATCGTGCATCTGATTCGCAACAGCCTGGATTACGCCGGCTGGAAGGACAGGAAGCCCCTGGCTGCGGCCATCAAGCCGATCTACACCGCGCCCAGCGCTGAGGCGGCATTGGCCGAGCTGGATGCGTTTGAGCAAGGCCCCTGGGGCATCAAATTCCCAACGGTGGTGGGCGCATGGCGCAGGGTCTGGGACCAGGTGATCCCCTTCTTTGCGTTCCCGCCCGAGGTGCGCCGGGTGATCTACACCACCAATGCGATTGAGAGTGTCAACGCGCGCTTGCGCAAGATTATCAAAACGCGAGGGCATTTCCCCAGCGATGATGCCGCCAGCAAGCTGATTTGGCTGGCCCTGCGCAATATCACCGCCACTTGGGCGCGAGCCTCGCCGCACTGGAAAGCGGCGATGAACCAGTTTGCCATTTTGTACAAGGAGAGATTCACTCAGGCCGCATAGCCTGTCACAGGATTCCTTTCAGTCGCCAGACTTGCTCGTCGCGCAGCGGGTTAGTGCATGGGTACATGCACAACCGGGGGTGCCTCCGGCGGCCTGGCAGGGGCCTGTTTGAAAAAAACCAGAAACCAAAAACCGTCAAACCTCAGATAACACTCCTATCGCCTCACACACAGAAATTCTGACACTTCCGTGAGGCAAAAGCTAGCACAAGGAATCCCATGGTGACCACGCGACCACCATCGAAAGAACCGCGAGATTGCATTGATTGTTTCAACTTGATACTCCTGTTTTGCGGTTGAGTACACAACTAAGTGACGGTTTTGCGTTTCCTCTGCTACGCAGAAGGCGTTTGCTGCGCCGCATGTTTCACGCGCAAAATTTCGACAGTGCGCGCCTTGGCCAGAACACGGTAGAACACGATGTAGTTTGGATGCGCGACCAGCTCGCGCACGCCCTGCGGCAAGCCCGGACGGCCCGTGCGCCCCAGCTCGGGGTGCTGCGCGAGCGGCTGGGTCTTGTCACGCAGCTCCTGGCCGAAGGACTTGGCCCGGGCCGGATTGTCGCGACCAATGTATTGGACGATAGCCCGTAAATCCTCATGCGCCTTGGGCCTCCATTCGATGCGGTACGGAATCTGCCCACTCACGCGCGGGCTTTCCGTATTGGTTTTTTCTGAACCGATTTGCGAGGCACGGGTTGGACCATAGCGGCAACATCTGCATCCATCTGAGCCATGACTTCATCGTTTGACAGGTTGGGCCGAGGGTCGTCAACGGAGTCCTGTAGCTCAGCGGCAAGCCACCTCACGTAGGCGCCTGCCTCGTGCGCTTCGCGAAGCAGCTTCGCCCGGGCATCGTCGCGGCTGTTGACCACCTTCTGGGAGGGGTTCCAGTCGCTGGCATCGAACTGCCCCGCCATGATGCCCACGTCGCGTAACAGCGTTAAAGCTGTAGCTGGATTGCCAAAGCGGCGCGGCTCCGTGCTGCGCGCTTTTGACAACACCGCACCAGTGCCGCTGCGGGTGGCGATCTGCACCAGGAATGCGCCGCCGTGGCCTTTGAGGGTCACGCCGGAAACGCCACCTGCATGGGCTGCAACCTTCAGTTGTTCAAGCGTCATGCTCTGCATGGTTTCTCCTTTTCGATAAAACTTCAGTTTACTTAAAAATAGATTTTATGTTGCATATAAATCTAAAACATTGAGTTTACAAGACTAATAAATTGCTTTTTCTAAATCGCTTGACATTCAAGAACTAATTTATATACTTCATTTCAATAAATGTAGTAATTGCTTCACAACTCTATTCGATTCAACTTTTATGTGGTCCATCCTTTTAGTCACCCTGCCCACCCAACCCAACGCCGTTCGCCTGCGCATTTGGCGCGCGTTGAAGGCGCTGGGCTGCGCGGCTTTGCGCGATGGCGCTTACGTGCTGCCTGCGCATGAGGCCCCCGCGCTGGAGGCGTTGGCGGTGGAGGTGCGAGACAACGGCGGGCAGGCTTCGGTGTTGTCGCTCTCGCCCAAAGACGAGCTACAAAAGCGGGAGGTGCTGGCGCAGTTTGACCGCAGCGAGGCGTATGCGGCATGGAACGAGTCCGTCAAAACCAGTTTTGCGATCTACCAAACGCTGCCCGAGGCCGATGCCCGCAAGCGCCTGCGCGTCACGGCGGATGCGCTGAACGCCATCAAGCAGATAGACTACTACCCCAACTCCACGGCGACCGATGCGGATGCGACGCTGCTGATGCTGCGCCAGGCGTTCGATGCGCGGTTCTCCAAGGGCGAGCCCCACGCCACGCCCGCCAAAATTGCACGGCTGGACGCTGCCAAATTCAAAGGCAAACGCTGGGCCACACGCGCAAGGCCCTGGGTAGACCGCATGGCCTGCGCGTGGTTGATTGCACGCTTCATCGACAAGACGGCCAGCTTCGTCTGGCTGCAAGACACTACCAAGCTGCCGCGTGGTGCGATTGGGTTTGACTTTGACGGCGCGCGCTTCAGCCATGTGGGCACGCAAGGTAGCGAGCGCGTGACGTTTGAAGTGTTGATGCAGAGCTTTGGCTTGGATGACGATGCCCAACTTAAACCTAT
>JANOTO010000333.1:0-7002 GCA_031416395.1 Rhodoferax sp.
GATTGTTGCTCGCCGACAGGCACGGGGCCCAATTTCAACCACCACCGAGCTGGCCCAGCTCGTGGCTGACACGGTCAAAACCCGCGAGTCGGGCCAGAACCCTGCAACGCGCACATTTCAGGCTCTTCGGATTTTCATCAATGCCGAGCTTGAAGAGCTGCAACAGGCGCTAGAGGCAAGTTTGAAAGTGCTGCAAAAGGGTGGGCGTCTGGTCGTGATCAGTTTCCATTCGCTGGAAGATCGTATAGTCAAGCAGTTCATTGCGAAGCATTCGCGGGATGAATTTGACCGACGCGCGCCTTTTGCTCCACCTAGGGTTATGAGCCTCAAAATGTTGGGGCGCGTCAAGCCAAGTGCTGATGAAGTTGCCAGCAACCCCCGCTCACGCAGCGCCGTGATGCGCGTGGCCGAGAAGACCTGCGCATGATGGACGCGAGACGATGACTCGCTTGAACCTCATGTTGCTGCTGGCGGTGCTTTCCAGTGCGCTGTACTTGGTCAACGTGCAGTATGAGTCACGCCTGCTCTTCACCGCGCTGGACAAACTGAATGCTGAAGCGCGCAGGCTTCAGTCTGATAACGAGAGGCTTCAAGTCGAGAGGCAAGCGCAGGCGACTCCATTGCGGGTGGAGAAGATGGCCAAGGAGCAACTGCTGATGCGGACATCTACGCCCGCAATTTCACATTATGTGACCTATGGCGGCTTGCCGACAACAGATAACGGTTCACCCGGTCAAGGAAGCCCGCGATGAGCCGCAGCGTTGCTTACACGTCCAGCCCTTTGCTTGCCAGCCGCACGCCGGTGTGGCGCAGCAAGTTCATCGTGGCGGCTGTTGCCCTTTCGTTTATCGGCTTGGCGGGGCGTGCGGCCTACATTCAGGTCATCTCGAACGACTTCTATCAGAAACAGGGTGAGGTAAGGTTTGCACGAACCCTGGAGTTGCCCGCGAATCGTGGTCGGGTTCTTGACAGAAATGGTCTGATTCTGGCATCCAGCGTGCCCGCGATGAGTATTTGGGCGATTCCGGAGGATGTCGAGCTCGACAAGAATCAGACGGTGCGGTTGGCAAAATTGCTGGAGATGTCCGTCGCCGAGTTGAACAAGAAGCTGCTTGCCGAAGACAAGACGTTTGTGTGGGTCAAGCGCCAAGTCGATGATGCTGTTGCAAAACAAATTGCAACCATGGGACTCAAAGGAATCTACCAGCGCAAAGAGTACAAGCGGCAGTATCCCGAAGGTGAGGCAGCTGCCCATGTGGTGGGTTTCACCAGTGTTGAGGACTTGGGGCAAGAAGGTGTTGAGCTCACGTTCAACCAAGATTTGGCGGGCAAAGCGGGCTCCAGACGCGTCATCAAAGACCGCATGGGGCGCGTGGTGGAGTCGTTGGGCGAAACTATCCCTCCGGCCGATGGCCGCGATATCCAACTCAGCATAGACAGCAAGGTTCAATTTTTTGCCTATCAAAAACTGCGCGATGCAGTGTTGGCCAACAAGGCATCAGCGGGCAGCGTGGTGGTGATTGATACCTTGACCGGTGAGGTGCTTGCCCTGGCCAATTACCCTAGCTACACGCCCGACAAGCGGCGCAATCTAAGCGGGGAGCAGCTACGCAACCGGGCCGTGACGGACACCTTTGAGCCTGGCTCTGTCATGAAGCCGTTCTCGGTCGGCCTGGGTCTGGAAACTGGGCTTGTCAAACCTGAGACGCTGATTGATACGGGAAATGGAAAAATGTCCATTACCGGGTCTACTATCAGCGACACACGCCCCCACGGCGTGTTGACGGTTGAGGGAGTCATTCAAAAATCAAGCAATATTGGTACTGCAAAAATTGCTATGCAAATGCCGGCGCGCGAGATGTGGGAGCTCTATTCCAACGCGGGTTTTGGGCAGAAGCCACAAATCAATTTCCCGGGTGCGGTAGCGGGGCGTTTGCGCCCCTACAAGACCTGGCGGCCTATCGAGCAGGCCACCATGTCCTATGGTTATGGCCTGTCTGCGTCGCTGTTCCAGATGGCGCGCTCGTACACAGTCTTCTCGCATGATGGCCAGATCATTCCGGTCACCATGCTCAAGAATGCGGATCGCGCAGTGGGCACGCAAGTCTTGTCGCAGCGTACCGCGGGCGAGGTCAGAAAGATGCTGCAAATGGCTGCGGGGCCAGGCGGGACAGGTCAAAAGGCCCAAACCATTGGCTACTCTGTGGGTGGCAAGTCAGGCACAGCTTACAAGCAAATTGGAAAAGGCTATGGGAGTGTCGGCAACCGCAAATACCGCAGTTGGTTTGTGGGCATGGCGCCCATCGAAAACCCGCGCGTGATTGTGGCCGTGATGATTGACGAGCCGACCGCAGGCCAGTATTACGGGGGCGTGGTAGCAGCGCCTGTGTTCAGCGAAGTGGTGCAGCAGACGCTGCGCATGATGGCCGTGCAGCCCGATATGGCCGTCAAGCCGCAAATCGTGGCAGCCGTGGAGGAGAGCTTCTGATGCTGGAGCTAACCAGCTCCAACGCAGCGGCTGCATGGCTTAAAAGCCGTGTGACCGGAACCCTGTGCACCGACAGCCGCAAGATCCGTGCTGGCGATGGGTTTCTGGCTTGGCCCGGTACGGTCGTTGATGCGCGCCAGCACGTTGTCTCAGCTTTGAAAAGCGGAGCATCGGCCTGTCTGGTGGAGATGACAGGCTCGGAACCGTATCAGTTTGAAGATAACGCTGTTGCGTGTTTTCGCAACTTGAAGGCCGCGAGCGGGCCGATTGCGGCTGCCTATTTCGACAACCCCTCCGAGCAAGTCGATGTGATCGCTGTCACCGGAACCAACGGAAAGACCTCGACGGCCTGGTGGTTGGCACACGCGCTGAGCGGCCTGACTAGGGTTGACCCGATTGCCTGCGGTTTCGTGGGCACGCTGGGAATTGGCACAGTGCGAAGTACTGTAGGTACTACCAGCCCAAGGCTCGAACCAACATCAAACGGTCTCACAACACCCGACCCCGTTCTACTGCAACAAGGGCTGCGCGAATTTCAGCAAGCCGGACTGCGGGCCTGCGCGCTGGAAGCGTCGTCCATTGGCATTGAAGAGCATCGGCTGGATGGCACCAAAATTCGAGTAGCCGTATTCACCAACTTCACGCAAGATCATCTGGACTACCACGGCAGCATGAAGGTCTACTGGGCGTCCAAAGCACGCCTGTTCCAGTGGCCTGGTCTTGTCGCAGCTGTAGTCAATATCGACGACGAAAAGGGAGCAGGCCTGGTCGCAGAATTGAATGGGTCTCGATCGGAGGCAGTTGACGTCTGGACAGTGTCATGCCAGCGGCCAGCGCGCTTGAAGGCACAGGACATTGTTCATAACGAACGTGGCGTGAGTTTTACGGTTGTCGAAGATCAAATGCGCTGTCCTGTCGAAACGCAATTGACTGGGCAATTCAATGTCTCGAACTTGTTGGGCGTGATTGCCTCGATGCGGACTTTGGGTGTGCCACTGGATGCCTGCGTGGATGCGTGCGAGGCATTGCAACCTGTTCCAGGGCGCATGGAGGCTCAAGGAGGAAGCGGGCATGATCCGCTGGTGATTGTGGACTACGCCCACACGCCGGATGCCGTCAGTCAGGCACTGAGTGCGCTACGTCAAGTTGCCCTTCAGCGCGGCGGCCACCTGTGGTGTGTATTGGGCTGTGGTGGCAATCGAGACGCTTCGAAGCGGCCCCTGATGGGTTCTATCGCATCGCAACTGTCAGATCATTTGATCGTGACCAGTGATAACCCGCGCTCAGAGTCCCCTCAAGTCATTGCAGATCAAATACTGGCAGGCATCGTTGGTACGAAGAATGTTGAAGTGCAACTGGATCGCGCTTTGGCAATCAGTGACGCGGTGAATCAGGCAGATCCAAGGGATGTCGTCCTGGTCGCCGGCAAAGGCCATGAGGACTACCAGGAGGTTCGCGGTATCAAGCTTCCGTTCTCCGATCAATTGCAGATTAAACTGGCATTGCAGGCGAGGGTGCCCGCTGCAGATGCCCAACAAGGAGTTCATGGATGACTTACATGATGACCTTGCAGCAGGCTTCGGACTGGGTTCCTGACGCAACGCTTTGGGGTGATGGCTCGATAAAGGTGGCCCGAGTCCACACCGACACGCGCACCGTCCAGTCAGGTGATTTTTTTGTAGCGCTCCATGGTGATCACTACGATGCAAACGAGTTTCTGGCAGAAGCAAAGGCCAAGGGAGCTGCTGCCGTCATCACCGATTCAAAAGAACAGTTTGAGAAGGCCCAGGTTCCTGGACTCGTGGTGCAAGACACTCGCAAGGCATTAGGTCTGATCGCACGCGGTTGGCGAGCGCAATTCAAATTGCCGCTCATCACGGTGACGGGAAGCAATGGCAAAACCACAGTCACCCAAATGATCGCTTCCATCTTGCGCGTCTACCGACCCCAAACGATGCTTGCGACAGAGGGCAACTTCAACAATGATGTTGGCGTGCCGCTGACATTGCTGCGTTTGAATGCCAGCCATGAGGTTGCGGTGGTGGAACTGGGCATGAACCATCCTGGAGAGATTGGCTGGCTTGCTGACATATCCCAGCCCACTGTTGCGCTGGTGAACAATGCCCAGCGTGAACACCTGGAGTTCATGTCAAGCGTCGAGGCGGTGGCGCGAGAAAATGGGTCGGTCATTGCTTCATTACCCAGTGCTGGCGTTGCCGTCTTTCCCCATGACGATGAGTTTTCACCTCTGTGGCACAGCATTGCTGCATATCGCCCGAAACTGACGTTTGCAGTCATCCCGCCTCACCCTCGCGGCGAACGCCAGAGAGTCGATGGAAGAAGTGCGGACATTGTCTGCGAGCGTCCAGATTGGGCGCAAGGCGCATGGCAGGTTCGAGTTGACACACCGACAGGAGAGCTGTCGTTTTCACTTCGCAGCCCCGGTCTTCACAACGTTAAGAATGCGCTCGCTGCAGTGGCTTGCACGATGGCTGTGGGGGTTCCGCTGGCCGAAATTGCAAAAGGCCTTGAGAGCTTCCAACCAGTCAAAGGCCGCTCCCGCGCACTTCGCGGTGTGAGCCATGGGGCTGAATTTGAGCTGGTGGACGACACCTACAACGCCAACCCCGATTCAGTCCGCGCGGCGATTGAAGTACTGGCGGGTTTGCCAGGCCCTCGGTTGCTGGTTTTGGGCGACATGGGTGAAGTGGGGTTGAACGGACCCCAGTTTCACGCCGAGGCGGGGGCGTACGCGCGCACAGTCGGCATTGAGGCGCTTTTCACGCTGGGTGAGCTTTCCAAAGTTGCCAGCGAGGCGTTTGAGACATTTGGGACATTTGGTAGGGGTGTCCATTGGAAGAGCATGGATGCTTTGAAGAAAGGCGTTCTGGACGCATTGCCTGAGTACCGAAGCGTCCTGGTCAAAGGCTCGCGTTTCATGAAGATGGAGAGAGTCGTCGAAGCAGTGATGGCTGCCGCGCATGATTCTTCAGTAGCAGAGGGGCTTGTCGCGAGCACGAGCGCGCGAGTATCCGTGGAGGCTCCATGCTCCTGAGTCTGGCGCAATGGCTGCAAACCTTGTCACCGGAATTTGGGTTCTTTCGGGTATTTCAGTACTTGACGTTTCGTGCGGTGATGGCAGCCTTGACGGCACTCGTGATGGGATTGGTGGCCGGGCCTTGGGTCATTCGCCGGCTTACCCGTTTGAAGATTGGGCAGCCAATCCGGGGATACGCCATGGAGTCGCATTTGGTCAAAAGCGGCACGCCCACAATGGGCGGCGTGCTGATCTTGCTGTGCATCGCGGTCTCCACCTTGTTGTGGTTTGACTGGTCTAACCGATTTGTCTGGATTGTGTTGCTGGTAACTCTGGGTTTTGGTGTCATTGGTTGGGTGGACGACTGGCGAAAAGTCGTGAACAAAGACCCAGAAGGCATGCGTTCACGTGAAAAATACCTCTGGCAATCTGTGATCGGATTGATTGCAGCGCTCTATTTGGTGTTCAGCATTTCAGAGAATTCCAATGTGAAAGTCATGGAACTTTTTGTGAAATGGGTTCAATCTGGATTCGATTTAGACCTACCGCCGAAAGCAGGCCTGCTGGTGCCGTTCTTCAAGGAAATCAGCTATCCGCTGGGCGTACTGGGCTTTGTGATTTTGACTTACCTAGTGATTGTTGGCTCCAGCAATGCGGTGAATTTAACGGACGGCCTGGATGGGCTGGCCATCATGCCGGTGGTGATGGTCGGGTCGGCGCTTGGCGTGTTCGCGTACGTGACGGGCAGTGCTGTATTTTCAAAGTATCTGTTCCTGCCGCACATACCCGGCACAGGGGAAGTCTTGATATTTTGCTCCGCCATGGCGGGGGCTGGTCTTGCATTTTTGTGGTTTAACACCCACCCTGCCCAGGTTTTCATGGGGGATGTAGGCGCCTTGGCGTTGGGTGGTGCATTGGGCACGATTGCCGTCATCGTGCGGCAAGAAATCGTACTCGCCATCATGGGTGGAATATTTGTGGTCGAGGCCCTTTCCGTCATGCTGCAGGTGGCTTGGTTCAAGTACACCCGTAAACGTTACGGCGAAGGGCGGCGCATGTTGAAGATGGCGCCTTTGCATCACCACTTTGAGAAAACGGGTTGGAAAGAAACCCAAGTCGTTGTGCGGTTCTGGATCGTCACCATGCTGTTGTGCCTTGTCGGCTTGTCTACCTTGAAGTTGAGATAGGCCGTGATCGCATTGAAAGATCAAAACGTTCTCATCTTGGGCCTTGGCATGTCCGGCTTGGCGATGGCGCGCTGGTGTGCTCGCTGCGGTGCCCGTGTTTCGGTGGCAGACACGAGGCCCGCGCCGCCCCAACTTGAGGCTCTGCGTCTTGAGGTTCCGCATGCGACTTTTATTCGTAGTGATCTAGATGCAAGCTTGGTGGAGGGAAAAGGCTTCGATGCGGTGTTCAAGAGTCCGGGGCTCAGCCCAGCAATGGTCGCTGCCGTCGTTGAGACAGTTGAAAAAATCTC
>JANOTO010000334.1:0-3676 GCA_031416395.1 Rhodoferax sp.
GTCTGTGCGGGCATGAAGCTCTCCTTGAATCGGGTTCACGGTAGTCAGTATTGACTACCCATCAAGTCTAGCAGCAGGCGGCGACCTTCGGGCCAGTCTGCCAACCCTGACGCTGCATTGATGTGCCCGAACGGCCCGAGCTTGACGGCCTGCGCACCCCAACATGCCGCCATGGCCAAACCTGCCGCCTCTGACCCAAATGGATCGTCGCTGGAGACCACGCAGGTGGCCGCAAACGGCAATGGCTTCAACACGCCGCGTCGCCAACTGTGCAATTGGGCGGGCAGGTCGGTGCAGGTCAAATCAGGCGCGGCCACCAGCAGCGCGCCCTGCACCCGGGCCGTGCTGCGCGACACCTGCGCCCACGCCGCTACCAAGTGGCAACCCAGGCTGTGCGCCGCAAAAATGATCGGTTGATCTGACGGCTGCGACAGCACCACGTCTTCGAGCCGGGTGATCCAGTCGCCGCGCAACGGTGTCTGCCAGTCATGCTGGACGATGCGCTCGTCGCCATGCAGCCGCTCCCAGCGGCTTTGCCAGTGTGCCGCGTCAGAGTTCAGCCAGCCGGGCAGGAGGAGTATTTTGAAGACGGTCAAGGCATCCCGGCAACTATAAATAATATAGCAAACTATGTATATGATTCGAGAGCTAGAGCCAAAATAATCCGAGTATTTGGAATTTTCGGTCGATTGGGGATAAAAATTAACTTGTAGGTTAATGTTTATGCGTCGCTACGCTTTGGCGATGCGCTCGACCATCTCCATCGCAAATGCCGTAAACGCCTGCGCACCTTTGCTCGACGGGTCAAACACCACGCCCGGCACGCCATAGCTCGGCGCTTCAGCCAGGCGGACATTGCGCGGGATGACGGTGTTGAACACCTTGTCGCCAAAATGCGATTTGAGCTGATCGCTCACCTGCTGTTGCAAGGTGATGCGCGGGTCGAACATCACACGCAGCAGGCCGATGATGGCCAAATCTTTGTTCAAGTTCGCATGCACTTGCTTGATGGTGTTGACCAGGTCAGTCAAACCTTCGAGCGCAAAGTATTCGCACTGCATCGGCACGATCACACCATGCGCGCAGCACAGGCCGTTGAGTGTGAGCAAGGAGAGCGACGGCGGACAGTCGATCAGGATGAAGTCGTAGTCATCGGCCACTTCGGCGAGCGCGGTTTTCAGCCGACGTTCGCGTTGTTCGATTTTGACCAGCTCGATCTCTGCCCCAGACAGCTCGCGGTTGGCACCCAGAATGTCGTAGCTGCAACCGGCCTCGATCAGCTTGTCGCTTTTAACGCGGGCCTCACGCACCGGGGTGGAGTCCAGCAGCACGTCGTATATGGATTTGTCCAGCTTGCGTTTATCGACACCCGAGCCCATGGTGGCATTGCCCTGCGGGTCTAAGTCGACCATCAAAACACGTTGGCCGATTTTGGCCAGGCCCGCTGCCAGGTTGACTGTTGTGGTCGTCTTGCCGACGCCGCCTTTTTGGTTGGCAATGCAAAAGATCTTCATTACTTATTGACTGCCAGCTTGATACCAAACCCCACCAAGCACAGCCCAGCGACTTTTTCCAGTACACGGCCCAAGACCGGGTTGCTGCGAAAGCGCGCGGCCAGGAAGTGGGTCAGCATCACGGATGTCACCCCGTAGAGGAAACAGAGCGCAGCGCTGGTCAGCGTGAGTGCGAGGTAGGTCGTCATACCCAGGTGCTTGGCCGGGTCAATGAACAGCGGGAAAAACGCCATGTAGAAAACAATGGCCTTGGGATTGAGCAAGGTGATCAACAAGGATTGTTTGAAAAACTGGGTGGGTTTGATGTTGAGAATCGGTGCATCACCCGGCTTGGCCAACAGCATCTTGGCGCCTAACCACGTCAGGTACGCCGCACCCAGCCACTGCACCGCGACGAATGCGCCAGGGTAAGCGGCCATCACTGCCGCCATGCCCGCAATGGCCAGCCACATTAAAACTTGGTCGCCCGCCATCACGCCAAAGATTGACCCAAATCCGCCTTTAATCCCGCCCTTGGTGGTGGAAGTGATCAGCGCCAGATTGCCGGGGCCCGGCACCAGCAGGAACAGGAGAATTGTGGCGATGAAGGTGCCGTAGTCTGTAATTCCAAACATAGAAGCGAATATGGTGCTTGAAGAAGAAAGGACAATAGACGTGGGAGTTTACGGCATGGTCAGTGCTTGCTTGTTACGCGCACCGCATCCACACAATGCAGCGCTCGGCATCCAGCCCCGGCACAGTGAGCTGTTCCACGTGAAACACAGCAACATCGGTTTTTAAGGCGTCGATTTCCGGCTGGGGGTGCTGCCCCTTCATGGCAAGCCACACACCACCCTCTTTCAGCGCACCAGCCGACCAGGTGGTGAAATCCGGCAAAGAAGCAAAGGCACGTGAGCTGATCACGTCGTATTGTTCTGTGAGATTTTCGACCCGGGCATGGATGGATCGCAGGTTTGGCAACTTGAGTGTTACCGCCGCCTGATTGATGAACGCCGCCTTTTTTGCAACGGTATCCACGCAATCGACCGAAACCTCTGGACAGCAAATCGCAATGACGATACCTGGCAGACCCGCGCCGGAGCCTACGTCCAACAGACGAAAAACAGGTTCGGCGGATTGTGGCTCATCAGCACCGGCCTGGCGGTAAGACATGGCCGCAAGCTGACGTCGCAGCGGCGCAACCACCGCCAGGCTGTCCAGCAGATGGTGCGTCAACATGTCTGCCGGGTCGCGCACCGCCGT
Source organism: Rhodoferax sp. (assembly GCA_031416395.1). Classification (GTDB taxonomy): domain Bacteria; phylum Pseudomonadota; class Gammaproteobacteria; order Burkholderiales; family Burkholderiaceae_C; genus JANYCG01. The sequence continues at coordinate 2,757 of JANOTO010000334.1, forward strand.
CAGGTTGTACACCTTGTTCCACTTCTGGATCAAGTCCAGATAGGCCAGAAGTTGATCAAGCTGTGACGGTAGGAGGTCGATGTATAAGTCTGTCGCCCCAGCCGCGAGCTGGTTTCGAGCTGTTGTCACCGCGCTCAGGCCGACTCAGCATCTGCAAACTGCATGTGCCCGCGTTTTTTCAGGTGAACCAGCAGCAGCGAGACTGACGCGGGCGTGATACCCGAGATGCGGGATGCCAGACCCAAAGTCTCAGGCCGCCGTTTCGCCAAAGTTTGCCGCGCCTCAAAACTCAATGCGGTTACCTGCGAGTAGTCCAGGTCTTGCGGCAACTTAAGGTGCTCGTACTGCGCGGCACGTTGCACCTCGGAGCGCTGGCGATCAATATAGCCTGAGTACTTGGAGGCGATTTCAATTTGCTCCGTCACCGCGTGATCCTGATGCGCTGTTTCACGTGAAACAAACCTGCCGCCGTCCAATGACATCAAGGATTCATAAGTCACACCAGGGCGACGCAGTAGCTCGGCCAGGCTGTATTCGTGCTCCAGCGCTTTGCCAAAAACGCGCTCAGCCTCCGCCGTTTCGAGATTCTTGGGGCTGACCCACAGCGACCGCAGCCGTTCTGTTTCACGTGAAACAGCATCCCTCTTGCGGCTGAACGCATCCCAACGCGCATCGTCCACCAAGCCCAGTTGCCGCCCTACTTCGGTCAACCGCGCATCGGCATTGTCCTCACGCAGTTGCAGGCGAAACTCGGCTCGGCTGGTGAACATGCGATACGGCTCGCTCACGCCCTTAGAAATCAGGTCGTCGACCAGCACACCGAGGTAGGCCTGGTCGCGGCCCGGCACCCACGTTTCTTGCGTCCATTGGGTTTTAGCCCCGGCTTGCAGCGCCGCATTGATCCCCGCGAACATGCCTTG
>JANOTO010000335.1:0-6867 GCA_031416395.1 Rhodoferax sp.
GCTCAAGCTCAACGGCCAGCCAGTTCCTCGGCCCCTCGGCAACGACCTTTGGTGCCAGCCTGGGCCTGGGCCTGGCCCAAGGAGACTCTGCCAACTACAGTCGCGCTTGGCGGCCCTGGGGTGAAGTCGGGTTTGAAACCTCGATGACAGAAACCGCCACCCAAACGCAGGCCTTGATACGATTGGGGATGAAGGGCTCGGTGCGAGGGCGAGATCAGCTCAGCCTGTTGCTTGAGGCCCGGCCCAGCAACGCTTCTGCAGTCAGCGGTCAAAGCCCCCAGACCAGCTTTGAGATGGGTCTTCGCTATGAGATTTTTTTTGATCGACTGAGGTAAAAATATTATGAAAAAAACCATGAAAAATCATACGCCCCACTTGTGGCGCGCATCAATGTTGCCGCTTGTTCTTTGCACCGCGCTGCTGTCGGCTTGCAGCTCTTTTTCACCCGGCAGCAGCAGCACACGTTCGGCGATGGAGGGCATCATCGCCAAGACCGACAGCGTCGCGATGATGCCGGTTGCCAACTTCACCGAGGTGCCACAAGCAGGCCTGCGCGTTGAGGCGCTGCTGGAATCGGCTCTGCGCCAAATCGGTTTGCGCCAACTCAAGCTCTACCCCAGCGCCTTGAACCCCGAATCCCTGTTTGAACCGGGAGAACGCAAGGCACAGGCAGAGTCTGAGAAGTGGGCGCGTTCGCAGAATATTCGCTATGCCGTCAGCGCCGTGGTGAACGAGTGGCGCTACAAAGTGGGGGTGGATGGTGAGCCCGCTGTCGGCATCGTCGTGCAGGTCAAAGACTTGAGCACCGACCAGATCGTGTATTCGGCCGCCGGTGGGCGAACCGGGGGCAGCCGCGAGGCACTGGCCGCTGTGGGCTTGCAATTGACATCAGAACTGGTCGCCGGGATTCGCGTGGAGTCACTGGTTACGCCGTCAGACAAACGCTGAGGCGTACCGACCCACCTGCGAGCACACAAAACCTGAGGCACCAGATTGCGACCAATACTAGCCACCGCCTGGCTCGTCCTGTCGCGCTTCTATGGCGTTTTGCGCTTTGTCTTGCAGCGCTGGGTTCGCACCTACCCAGGGGTGGTCTCGCGGGTTTTGGAGTCGGCGTTGTGGCCTGCTGTCGTGGTTTACCTGTGTTGGCTCAGCTACCCCGCAAATCCTTTTTACATTGACGATGGCTTCCCCTGGCCTTGGGTGGGGCCGTGGCTGATTGCATTGCGCTACGGCGTAGGTTACGGTTTTGCCTCTGCGGTGGGCCTGCTGGTGACTTGGTCGCTGGTCGCGCCGAGCCCCAGTTTTCCGCGCCTCTACTTTTTGGGCGGCGCCATCATGACCCTGATTGCCGGTGAATTCGGCAGCTACTGGCGCATGCGCATGACACGCTTGCAGGAGAGCCTGGATTTTCTGAACGACAAGGTTGAGCGCCTCACGCGACGGCTCTACCTGGTCAAACTCTCGCACGACGAGCTTGAATACGAAATGGTGGATCGCCCCGGCACGCTGCGTGAGTCCCTGATTCACCTTCGGGTTTTGATGGATTACCAAACCCGCGCAAACCCAGCGCAAGCCAACGCCATGCCCGGTGCGCAGGCCATGTTGGACTTCATCGTGCAGCAATGCCGGGTGGACTCTGCTGCGATCTACTCAGTGCGCATGGAGCCTCATCTTGAGCTCACGCAGGTGGCGACAGCGGGCGGCATGGAGGCGGTCATCCCCACGGACCCCATCATCGTGCATGCACTGGAGACGGGCCACTCGGTGCACTTGCAAGATGCGTTGATGGCGCTGTCCAAGCGCAAGCAGATCATCGCCGTTACCCCGATGATCAGCACCGAAGGCCAGCCGTTTGGCTTTCTGGCCATTGGCAGTATGCCCTTCACCTCATTGAACAATGAGAATCTGCAAACCATTGCCGTGCTGCTGGAGAGCTACTCAGACTACCTGCGCCTGACGCTCCAAGCCAACGAAATACTTGCGGACTGGCCCGACGCACCGCGCAGCCTGGCGGGAGAATTTGCCTGGCTCAATCGCCTGCGACTGAACTTTGGGCAGCCCAGCCGCTGCGCCGTTTGGCGCATCCAGCACACGCGTGAGCAGGAGATGCTCAACCACCTGCATGAACTGCACAGCCGGGGCGAGACCGCCTGGCGCTGGCCCGTGGGTCGGGTGGAGGCACAAAGCAAACCCTGTGTAATTGCACTCGTGCCCTTCACCGACGAGGCCAGCATGCGGGTCTACACCCAGCGCATTTTTGACAGCATGGCCAAGAGCTTCCCCGATCTCAGTGCCGAGCAGCTTGACGTGCAAGACTTTGCCCTGGGGCAGGCGGACAGTTTTGCCTACCTGCGCAGTGTGGCCGAAGGGCGAAATCGATGACGACGTGGCTCAAGCTCACCACCGCGCTGGCGCTGGAGATTGGCTCGCTCAGCCTGCTCACCACCGAAGTGTCATTGGTCAGCCTGCTGCTCTACCTCGCTTTGCACGGCTCAGCCAGCGCGCTGGTGGTGTGGGTGGCCTGGATGTACTTGCCAACACCCTACAAGCAGCCCGTGGGGCCAGCATGCGCTTTGTTGTGGGTGTTTGCATTTTTTGTTCCAGCGATGGGCGGCATGTTGATTTTTGCCGTCATGCATTTCGCGCTGCGCTTTCCGCACCGCGTGCGCTCCAAGCGTTTTGTGGAGCTGCGCATGCCAGAATTTTCAGAAGTGCAGCGCGAAGCGACTGAGCGCAGCGACCTGCGCGCGGGCGATGCACGCAGCATTTTGAAGTCCACCACCTTGCCTTTGGAGACGCGCCTGCGGGTGCTGGTGGCCATGCAGGTGATGCACCCCAAAGCGGCGGTGCCCTTGTTGCTGGGCTTGCTGTCAGACCCGTCTGAAGACATTCGCCTGCTGGCGTACAGCATGATGGATGCATGGGAGAAAGACTTGGTGCAAAAGATTCAAGCGGCCCAGGCGGCGTACGAAGCAGCACGCCAAGGCGGAACGCCGACAGCCATTGTCAACGCCTTGCGGCAACTGGCCGAGCTGAACTGGGAGCAGGCAGACACCGGCTTGGCGCGCGGTGACCTGCGGCGGTTTGCGCTTGAGAATGCCGCAAAATTTTGCGAGAACGTGCTGGATATCGACACCAGCATGCGGGGCACCTGGCAGCTCTACACCAAGATCTTGATTGAGCTGGGGCAGCTTGAAAAAGCCGCCATGGCGATTGATTTCGCGGCCGAATTTATCCCTGCGGGGCTGGTTTGGTCATTGAAAGGCCAGATCGCCTACCTGCGCCGCGATTTTGATGCGGTGCGCCTGTATGCCAGCCACATCCCCGCGCAGGAATTGCTGATGCCCGGTGTGGCGGCCACCGCATCCTACTGGCGAACGCAGCGCATTGCCCAAGTGGATGTGCATGTCTGACGAGTTCGACGCAATAAGGGCCGCAGTGGCCGCACAGGCTGCGAAAGATGGCAAGCCAGACACGCCTTTTGTAGCGGATGTTGGCCTGCTGCTGGAAGGGACCTACCCGTATGTCGCAGGCGGCGTATCGAGTTGGGTGCACCAGATCATCAATGGCTTTCCCGACCTCACCTTCGCCATTTGCTTTCTGGGCTCGCGCCGACAAGACTACACCACCAAGAAGTTTGAGCTGCCCAAAAACGTAGTGCACCTCGAAGAACACTTTTTGACCGAGCCCGGTGCAAACCCACCCGTGCTGCCGCTCAAAGGCGACATGCCAATGTTTGACCTCAACCGCGAGCTGCACGATTACTTTCGCAGCCCGGTCGAGCTGGCGCAGCGCGGCGCGGTGGTGCTGGAAGAAATGGCAGCCGAGTTGCAAGGCCGCATGGACCCCGCGCAGTTCCTCTACACCGAAGCCAGTTGGAACTACACCACGGAGCAATACCAAGAGCGCTGCACCGACCCGAGTTTTGTGGATTACTTCTGGACGGTGCGCACCATGCACACGCCGATCTGGGTACTGTCCAAAGTGGTCGAGACTTTTCCGCCGGTGCGGGTGTACCACACGGTGTCCACCGGCTACGCGGGCTTTTTGGGGGCCTTGCTGAAACGCCGCTACAACCGCAGCCTGATCTTGAGCGAGCACGGCATCTACACCAAAGAGCGGCGCATTGACCTGTATGCCGCGCGCTGGATTGCCGACAACCGCACCGTGCTGCAGCGCGACCCCACACAGTCGGGCTACTTTCGCAGCATGTGGATTCGCTTCTTTGAGGCGTTGGGCCGCATGTGCTACGACGCCAGCGACCAGATCATCTCCCTGTATGAAGCCAACCGGCTGCGCCAAGTGCACGATGGTGCGCGGGCCGAGCGCACCAGCAATATCGCGAACGGCATTGACATCGTGCGCTTTGGTGCCTTGCGTGCGCTGCGCACCGAGGCTATTCCGCCCGTCATGTGCCTGATTGGCCGCGTGGTGCCGATCAAAGACATCAAAACTTACATCCGCGCCACCCGCGTCTGCGCCAACCGCCGCCCAGATATTGAGGCGTGGATCGCCGGGCCCGAAGAAGAGAGCCCCGACTACGTGATCGAATGCAAAGAGCTGGTCAAAAGTCTAGGCCTGGAAAACAACGTCAAGTTTTTGGGGTTCCAGAAGTTGACGGAGTTGCTGCCCAAAATTGGCCTGATGGTGCTTTCATCCATCAGCGAAGCGCTGCCCCTCGTCATCTTGGAAGGCTATGCAGCGGGTGTGCCCACAGTGAGCACCGATGTGGGCTCGTGCCGTCAGCTCATCTACGGCCTCACAGAAGAAGATCAGGCGCTCGGCGCTTCAGGTGCAGTGGTAGGCATTGCCGATGCGCAGGCCCTGGCCGAGGCCTCGCTGCACTTTTTGTCAAACCCCGAGGCCTGGCACAAAGCCGCGCAGGCGGGCATTTTGCGAGTAGAGCGCTATTACACGCATCCCATCATGTTCGCGCGCTACAGGGCGGTGTACGAGCAGGCCTTGAAGGGGCCAACCGTCACGATTGGCTACACACCACCGACCACCGACGAAGTGCAAGCTCCGGTTGATGATCCGCACGACGGCTCACCCGATACTGCACCGCAATGCCCGGTGAGCCATTTGATGGACGAAGCACCGGACACCTCAATGCTGACCCGCCCCCTGGACTTGAGAATCTGAGAATCAACGTATGGCCGGCATTGGCTTCGAGCTGCGAAAAATCCTCAACCGCGACAGCTACTTCGCGCTGGTGCGCGCCTACGCCTACGCGGGCCTGATCAGCTCGGGGCCGTGGATTCTGTCAATTTTGGGCCTCGTGGCGATTGGTCTGCTGTCGGCCAACATCGTGGCCCCCAACATCCTGGTCACGCAGTTCCAGGTCTCGGTCACCTACCTCATCATGGGCTCGCTGATCGGCACTGGCGTACTACAGCTCTCCTTCACACGCTGGGTTTCAGACCGCATTTTTGAGCACAAAAAAGACATCATCGTGCCCAACTTTGCCGGGGCCCTGTTGGTGACCAACGCGGTAGCGGGCGGCCTTGCCATCCTGCTGGTGTGTGTGTCGTTTGATGAGACCAGCGTTGCGTACCGCGTGCTGATGGTGGCCGGTTTCGTCACCATGTGCGATGTGTGGATTGCCACCATCTTCATGAGCGGCCTGAAGTTTTACAAAACCATTGTGGCGCTGTTTGGCGGCGGCTATGCCATCTCAGTCATGCTGGCGCTGTTGCTGCGCACTTATGGACTGGAGGGCTTGCTGGCGGGTTATCTGGTTGGGCAGTTGATGATGCTGATGGGCATGATCTTCATCATCCTGCGCAGCTTCCCGGCGCGCAAATTGATCGCCTTCGACTGCTTTCGCAAGGGTGCCATGTACCCCAGCCTGATGGCGGTGGGTTTCCTCTTCAACTTTGCGGTGTGGGCCGACAAGATCATTTTCTGGATCGCCCCCGAAACCAGCCAGAACGTCATCGGCCTGCTGCGCGCCAGCGTCATTTACGACATGCCCGTGTTCCTCGCCTACCTGGGCATCATCCCCGGTATGGCCGTTTTTCTGGTGCGGTTTGAAACCGACTTCGTCGAGTGGTACGACAAGTTTTACAACGCGGTGCGCGCGGGCGGCTCGCTCGAAGAAATCGCCCGCATGCGCGATGAAATGGTCGACTCAGTGCGCCAGGGCTTGTTTGACATCATCAAGATGCAGACCCTCGCCGTGCTGCTCTTGGTCGTGTTTGCACCCGCAATTTTTGAGAAGCTGTCGATCAGCGTCTTGTACCTGCCACTGTTCTACGTCGATGCGGTGGCGGCCAGCCTGCAGGTGGCGCTCTTGGCGGTGATGAACGTCTTCTTCTACCTCGACAAACGCCGCGAGGTGCTGCACACGATGATTCTGCTGTCCGTCCTCAACGTCGGCCTGTCCATCGTCTCGCTACAGCTCGGCGCCGTGTACTACGGCTACGGCTTCGCCCTCGCCATGCTGATCACGCTGCTGTTTGCCCTGCGACGCATGGAGCACAAGCTGGGGCGGCTGGAGTATGAGACGTTCATGTTGCAGTAGAACTCGATAACTACATTATATATAGCAAACTATCTATATTATACGAGAGCTAGAGGCCTGAAAAACTTTCGATTTTGACAAAAACCTCATTTTTGGGGAATTTTGTTCAATTTTTACTACATTTGTAGTAATACTGGTTTAAACCCAGTTCCGTTCGAATAAACGCTATTCGTCAATTCTCCGTTCTACGCAGCGCATAAAGCCGCTCCATCACCGCGCGCATGTCTGGCCCGTGGCTCGCGTGGGCGACGTAGGTGTCCAGGTCGGCCACGGCTTCGCGCGCGTGGCTCAATTCGCTGTGCACCATGCCACGGTCGCGATACTCGCTCCAGGCTTGGGGC
>JANOTO010000336.1:0-2612 GCA_031416395.1 Rhodoferax sp.
GGATTGAGCATGCCGCTGCGGCTGAAAAGGCGCGGGCGGCGGGGTTGATGGTGGTGCAAAACCGCTGTTTGCTGGTGGAGCACAGACGGCTGGGTTGACAGTATCTGGGGCTGCGACAATCCAAGCATGACCATCGCATCGGTATCCAACTCGCTCCAGAACGACAGCTTCATCCGCGCCTGCCTGCGCCAAGCCACGCCTCACACGCCCGTGTGGCTGATGCGCCAGGCAGGTCGCTATTTGCCCGAGTACAAGGCCACGCGCGCGAAGGCCGGCAGCTTCATGGGCTTGGCGACGAATACCGATTACGCCACCGAAGTCACGCTGCAACCGCTGGCGCGCTACCCGCTTGATGCGGCGATTTTGTTCAGCGACATCCTCACCATCCCCGACGCGATGGGGCTGGGGCTGTCGTTTGCTTTAGGCGAAGGCCCGAAGTTTGCCCATGTGGTGCGCGATGAGGCGGCGGTCGCCAAACTGGCTGTGCCCGACATGGCCAAGCTGCGCTACGTGTTTGATGCGGTCAGTTCGATCCGCAAAGCCCTGAACGGCAGCGTGCCGCTGATTGGCTTCAGCGGCAGCCCGTGGACGCTGGCTTGCTACATGGTGGAAGGTGCGGGCTCTGACGACTACCGCCTGGTCAAAACCATGCTGTACCAGCGGCCCGATTTAATGCACAAAATGCTGGCCATCAACGCCGATGCAGTAGCGCAGTATTTGAACTGCCAGATTGACGCAGGCGCGCAGGCAGTGATGATTTTTGACAGCTGGGGCGGCGTGTTGGCGGATGGCGCGTTTCAGGAATTCAGCCTCGCATACACGGCGCGCGTACTGGCGCAGGTGAAAAAAACGCATGATGGCGTGCGCATCCCCCGTATCGTGTTCACCAAAGGCGGCGGCCAGTGGCTGGCCGACATGGCCCCGCTGGACTGTGATGTGCTGGGCTTGGACTGGACGGTGAATCTCGCCGCCGCCCGCGCGCTGGTGGGTGAAAACAACCGTGGCGCCCATGCCAAAGCGCTGCAAGGCAATATCGATCCGAACGTGCTTTTTGCCCAGCCCGAGCAAATTGCAGTGGAGGTTCAGAAGGTTTTGACGCGCTTTGGTACGCCGTTTCAGGCCCCGGAGGGCCAACCTGATGCCTGCGGCCCCAGCCATATTTTCAACCTGGGCCACGGCATAAGTCAGTACACGCCTCCTGAGAATGTGGCGGCACTGGTGGAAGCGGTTCACAAAGTCTCGAAAAAAATGCGCGTCCGCTGACCACGCATTGACAATTGCTAACGCTAAATCGGGAAAATCCCGCCAGTTGCCTACCATTCTTTAGACTCAAAACAAGCCCGACTGTCGCGACTTATGCACAAAATTTTTGTTGCGCTGCGCCATCACTTATAACTTGAAGTACCCGTCGCTACCAAAGCCATAGCGATTGTAAGTTGTTGATTTATAACAAGTTAGCGCTGTGCTTTTTTTGAAGGCATTGCAGTCAAAGCCTTGATTTTCAAGGCCTCGGCGCGACTGAAGCCTAGATATCAACAAAGTTATCCACAAAATTACTGAATGACCTTTAAAGTGATTTCAAATCAAGCACTTAGCGGCTACTCCTCACTATCACTTGAGATTAAACCCGTAACTCCAGATTTTCCAGGCCAGCTCTGATGCACCCGGTCAGCATCCTTGTCCAAACCCCGGCGCACATTCAGCTCGGCTCGCTCCTCACCTATTTGAGTGAGCAGCCACTCGCCCCCGGAACGCTGGTGCGCGTACCGTTTGGCAAGCGGGAGACTTTGGGGGTGGTGTGGCCCGCCGCCAACGCCGAAACCAGCGCGCTTGATCCGGCCAAATTACGCAGCGTGGCGGGGGTGTTGCAGGGTATTGATCCGCTGTCGGCGCACTGGCAACAGTTGGTGACGTTTGCGGCCCACTATTACCAGCGCTCTGAGGGCGAAGTGGCCTTGGCCGCCCTGCCGCCCCAACTGCGCGACCTGAGCACGACCCAACTGGCGCGACGCCTGCAACGCAAGGCGGCGCCAGACCGCGCGGGCAGCGCCGCATCAGCGTCACCCTCCCGCGCGGAGCCCGTAGCGCTGACAGCCGAGCAACAACAGGTCATCGCGCAGTTCCACGGCAATCCCGGGCCGTTTTTACTGTTCGGCGCGACCGGCAGCGGCAAGACCGAGGTCTACCTGCAATGTGTGCAGCAAGTTCTTGAGCAACACCCGACCGCCCAAGCCATCGTGATGGTGCCTGAGATCAATCTCACTCCGCAACTTGAAAGCCGCTTCAAGGCGCGCTTTGAGCCGCTGTATGGCGCGGATGCCGTGGTGTCGATGCACAGCGGCATGACCAACCCCCAGCGCCTCAAAAGCTGGCTGGCCGCGCACAGCGGGGCCGCGCGCATCGTGTTGGGCACACGCATGGCAGTGTTTGCGTCGCTACCCAACCTTAAACTGATCGTGGTCGATGAAGAGCACGACCCCAGCTACAAACAGCAAGAAGGCGCGCGGTATTCGGCGCGTGATTTGGCGGTGTACCGCGCCAAGCTGGAAGGAGCCAAAGTGATGCTCGGTTCGGCAACTCCATCGCTGGAGAGCTGGCACCACAGCCGCCCA
>JANOTO010000337.1:0-1755 GCA_031416395.1 Rhodoferax sp.
GACAGCGGTCTTGACGCACCGCGCTCCAGCGCCAGCAGAAACTCCTCAGCGGTTTCAAACCGTAGCCGCTTGTCGCGCGCTACGGCTTTGAGCACCACGTGATCGAGCCAAATCGGTATCTCGGGGTTATGGCGGCTCGGCGGTGTGGGGTCTCGGTAGTAGCGGCCCACCTGGTAGGGCAGCACGTCGCCGTAGGGCAGTTTGCCCGTCAGCAGTTGATACAGCGTGACGCCCAGCGCGAACAGGTCGCTTTGCGCATCCGCAGGCTGTTTCAAATCGTCATCGACCTTGCCTTGTTGCCCCGCAGCTTGGTAGCCCCATTGCTCGGGGTTGATGTAGCTCGGCGTGCCCGCATGCAGCGTGCGCATCGACTTGGGCTCGCGCCCGCTCAAGGCCACACCCAAGTCCAGCACGCGCAGCACGCCATCGTCACCCTGGTGCAGATTGGCGGGTTTGATGTCGCGATGGATCACGCTTTGGCGATGTAGCCTCCCGAGCGCCTTCAATGCTTGTATGGCGCCGGCAACCGCTTGCGGCGAGCCGAAGCGGTGCTTGCGATCCAGCATTTGCTGCCAGGTGTCGCCGCCATGCCAGTCGTAAAGCAGGTAAAAGGCCGAGCGTGGTTGGCCTGAGGGTAGCCGCTCGTGGATATTGACCAGGTTGTCTGACGCGCGCGATGTCTGCGTGCGCTTGGCCAGCCAAGCCTCGTGCGCCAGCATGGCGCGCTCGTCCACGTCGTGCGCGCGGGCGGGGTTGAGGGTTTTCAGCGCGTAAAGCGTTTGGGTATGCGGGTTGCGCACCTGGTAAAGCACGTTGATGCCGTTGTCTGCGATGGTCGCTGTCACCGCCAGGCCGTCAATCACTTCACCAAGCTTCAGGCGAGTTGGGATGGGCAAAGTTTGCCCGATGCGGTTGGCATCTTTGAGCGAGCCTTCCAGCAGCCCCAGCGCGCGAACGACCACGGCTGATGCGTTGTCTGAGCTGCCACCGGCCAGTGCGGCATCCACCAGCTTTTGGGATGACTCCTGCGCACTCAGTGCGCTGACGATGTCCTTGAGTTGACTCTGCGAAACGGTGCCATGCACGCCATCAGTGACCAGCACAAACACATCGCCCACCTCCAGATCACCCTGCGCGTAGTCGACCATCAAGTGTTCGTCCGCACCGACCGAGCGCAACAGTTGATGCTTGAAATCTGGGTGATTCACCGCGTGGTCGTTGCTAAGCTGCACCACTGTGCCCGCGCGCAGCAAGTAGCACCGCGAATCGCCCACGTGCGCGAGTGTGTAGGTTTGCCCACGCAGCACCAGCGCCGTGAGCGTGGTCAAACCCAATACCGGATGACGGCGTTTGTTGATGCCCACGAGCCACGAGTTTTGCGCGCCGATGATACGGTCTAGCGCCACCGTGGTGTCCCACGTCTCGGGCGTGCCGTAGTAGTCGCGCACCAGGCTGGTCACCGTGGTCTGCGCCGCTTCTTTGCCCATGCCGCCCGTGCTCACGCCATCGGCAATCGCCACGATGGAGCCCATATCTTCCTGCCCTTTCTGGGGCAGCATAGCGGCGCAGAAGTCTTCGTTGATTGCTTTGCGGCCTGCCAGCGACGCGAATCCGATGTCTATTTCAAATGCCATGCACCAAGGGTACGCAATATCGGTGCCCGAATCTACCGTTGCACCAGGCTGATTCGCCCTATTTTGGTGCAAATTAGGAGCTTCAATCACCCCAAATTGGCATGGGGATTGCGAGACTTAA
>JANOTO010000338.1:0-2626 GCA_031416395.1 Rhodoferax sp.
GACATCCTGCAAGAGCTGCGCGAGCGCGCGGTGGCAGGTGTGAACGCCGCTGGCCAGGTGCGTGAGCTGCAACTACGCATCCGCGTCAAATTCCGCCTGCGCAATGCCCGTGGCAAAGACTTGATTGAAGAGACCGAAATCCTGCAACAGCGCGATATCAGCTTCAGCGAATCAGCGGTGCTTGCCAAGGAGGTCGAAGAAGCGCTGCTTTATAAAAACATGCAAGCCGACATCGTGCAACAACTGCTGCGCCGACTTGCTGCAGTGAAGTCCATCACGTAAGTTGGTTGCGTAGTTCGCCATGCAACTCGCCGCCAATCAGCTTCAGGCGCATCTGCAAAAGGGTTTGCGCAGCCTGTACACGCTGCATGGCGATGAGCCGCTGCTGATTCAAGAAGCGGCAGATACGATTCGCGCCACTGCCCGCGCGCAAGGCTTTACCGAGCGCAGTTCGCATACCGTGTCAGGCGCGCACTTCGACTGGAGTGAGGTGCAGGCGGCGGGCGGGTCGTTGAGTCTGTTTGCAGACAAGCAGATTCTGGAAGTGCGCATCCCGTCAGGCAAACCGGGCAAAGACGGCAGTGCGGCAATTCAGCAATTGGCGCAAGCAGCGCAGGACAATGACTCAACGTTGACGGTTTTTATCCTGCCGCGCCTGGACAAACTGACCAAAACCGGAGCCTGGTTTGCCGCGCTGGAGTCGTTTGGCGTGACCCTGCAAGTTGAGCCGGTCGAGCGCAACACCTTGCCGCAATGGATTGCGCAGCGAATGCAACAGCAAGGCCAGCGCGTCACCGCTGGAGAAAGTGGCCAGCACACCCTGCAGTTTTTTGCAGACCGCGTGGAAGGCAACTTGCTCGCCGCGCACCAGGAGATCCAGAAGCTCGCCTTGCTGCACCCGGCTGGCGAACTGACGTTTGAGCAGGTGGAAGCAGCCGTGTTCAACGTCGCACGGTATGACGTGTTCAAACTGTCAGAAGCCGTGCTCGGTGGCCACATGCTGCGGGTGCAGCGCATGCTCGATGGTCTGCAGGCCGAGGGCGAGGCCGAGGTGCTGGTGCATTGGTCGTTAAGCGAAGACATTCGCGCACTCAAGCGCGTCAAAGACGCCATGGGCCGGGGCAGCCCGCTGCCAATGGCCTTGCGCGAGCAGCGCGTGTGGGGCGCGAAAGAGCGTCTGTTTGAGCGCGTGCTGCCGCGCCTGACTGATGCGGCAGTGTCGGAGTTGCTACAGGCCGCGCATCAGGTGGACGGTATTGTCAAAGGCCTCAAGCAGCCCGATTGGCCCACCAGCGGCTGGCAGGCGTTGCATCGGCTGGCGATGTTGCTGTGCGGGGCGTGTGCGCAGCAGAGCAGCGCAATGCGCAAAGATACGGTGGCCCCCCAAGCCACTGTTTAGGCCGACAGTCGCGCATGAGAAAATATCATCATGAACGCGCTCAACCTTTCCGAATACACCCGAACCCTGGGCCTGCAAGCCCGCGCGGCATCGGGTTTGATGGCCAAAGCGCCGACCGCGACTAAAAACACGGCTCTGTTGACCTTGGCCGGGCTTCTGCGCGCCAATGTCGAGTCGTTGCAGGCGGAAAACGCCAAAGACCTGACGCGCGCCACCGATGCGGGTCTGGCCGAGCCGATGGTCGATCGCCTCAAACTCACTTCCAAAATCATCGAAACCTGCGCCCAAGGCTGCGAACAACTGGCCGCCATGCCGGATGTGATTGGTGAGATCATCGGCATGAAGCAGCAGCCCAGCGGCATTCGCGTGGGGCAGATGCGCGTGCCGATTGGCGTGTTTGGCATGATTTTCGAAAGTCGCCCGAATGTGACGATTGAGGCGGCCTGCCTGTCAATCAAAAGCGGCAATGCCTGTATTTTGCGCGGTGGCTCAGAGGCGATTGAATCCAACAAAGCGCTGGCCGTGCTGGTGCAGTTGGCGCTGCAAGGCAGCGGTTTGCCGACCGATGCGGTGCAACTGGTGCAAACCACAGACCGCGAGGTGGTCGGCCACCTGATCACGATGCCGCAGTTTGTGGATGTGATCATCCCGCGGGGCGGCAAGGGGCTGATTGAGCGAATCAGCAAAGACGCCAAAGTGCCCGTCATCAAGCACCTCGACGGTAACTGCCACGTGTATGTGGACGACCCGTGCGACATGGAGATGGCCGTGCGTGTGGCCGACAACGCCAAAACGAACAAGTACAGCCCTTGCAACGCGATTGAAGGCCTGCTGGTCGCGCGCAGCGTCGCGGGTGAGTTTCTGCCCAAAATCGCCGCAATTTACGCGGCTAAAGGCGTAGAGATGCGCTGCGACCCCGAGGCCATGGCGATTTTGGCGGGCTTTGAAGCCGCCCATCTGAAGCTCGCCGTTGATCGGGACTGGTACGAGGAGTACCTCGCCCCCATCATCAGCATCAAGGTGATTGAAGGCTTGGACGAGGCGATCTGGCACATCAACCAGTACTCGTCGCACCACACCGATGCCATCATCACCCGCGACCACATGCACGCGCAGGCGTTCTTGCGTGAGGTTGATTCAGCAAGCGTAATAGTGAATGCAAGCACCCGCTTCGCCGACGGATTTGAGTTCGGCCTGGGGGCTGAAATCGGCATCAGTACTGACAAA
>JANOTO010000339.1:0-6786 GCA_031416395.1 Rhodoferax sp.
GTTCGCAGGATTCAGAGCCGCCGTGTCGTGCTGGCAGTGCCGCCGCGAGTCATCGCCAAAAGCATCCACCTGGATGCGATGGTCAACCCAACCCAACTGGCCGCGCTGCAGTCCATCCCCACCTGGATGGCGGCGCAGGCCAAAGTTGTGGCGGTGTATGAGCGGCCCTTTTGGCGCGAAGCCGGCTGGTCTGGCGACGCGATGAGCCGCCATGGCCCGCTGGTTGAAATTCACGATGCCTCGGGCGCACCCGGCACGCCTTATGCTTTGTATGCCCTGTTCGGCTTTGTCGGCGTGCCCGCTGCTGCGCGCCAGGGGCAGTCTGAGGCCCTGCTTGAGCACGCAAAGCAGCAACTGGCGCGCTTGTTTGGAGACGCGGCGTTGCAGCCCGTCAAGATCATGCTGCAAGACTGGGTCGAGGAGCCGCACACGGCGACACCACTGGACGCCAAGGCGCTTGCGCAGCATCCCGACTACGGCCTGCCCCCTGCGCTGTTGAATCTGGCGCAAGGGCGGCTCCTGCTGGCTTGTAGCGAAGTGGCACCAGAATATGGCGGCTACCTTGAAGGGGCGCTGTCCGCAGCCGAGCTCGCGTTCCATCAACTTGGTAAATAATCCATGAATGTCAAGCAAACGCGATGAACTGGAAATCGTTGCCACCGAGCTGGTGCAAACGGGCGGTATTGGCGCGTTGAGTTTTCGCACCCTGGCAGATCGCGTGGGCGTGAAGTCATCCAGCGTTCACTACTACTTCCCGGAAAAAAATGATCTGACCGCGGTGCTGATTCGAAGCTACACCGACAGTTTTGCGCAGAAGCTGCAAGCCATCGCAGCGCGCGAAAAAACGCTGAAGAAAAAGCTGCTGGCCTACATCAGCCTGTTTGAAGGGGCTACGGCCAACGGCAAGCTGTGTCTGTGCGGCATGCTGTCGGCCGAAATTACTTCACTGGACGATGCCAGCCGCGCCCTGCTGGTGAAATTCTTCAAGCTGGGCGAGAACTGGCTACAGACTGCCTTTGAGCTGCACGCCGATCAACTGGATATCGCGATGGACCCAAAACCCTTGGCGCAGGCGTTGTTGGCAGGGCTGGAAGGTGCCATCCTGCTGGATCGCGTGCAGGGCGACCAGAGCCACTTCAAGTGTCAGAAGTTGCTGATGATTGGCTTGGTGCGCAGGTGAGCCGGCCTGTGAATATGGCGGTACAAAGCTCACGTTTGATTAGCTGCGAGAGCTTCGTAGCGTGACCGGGTACCAGCTGCCGCTCAATGCAGGGTCGTCTTCGATCAAGTTTGCTTTTTTTCGGCGTGGCGGAGACTTGGCAATGTCGCAAATGATGGGGCAGGTTGAAGGAATCGATCAAGCCTCAGCCAGCTCCGCGTACGGCGCATCTCTTTGCGCCACTCAAACCACAAACTGACTATGTTCAAATTTCTTTCAAGCGAGCCCGTGCATGATCCGCTTGCATCGCCCACAGCCACGGGAGACACCGAAATCAAATGCACCACCTGCTACATGTGCGCCTGCCGCTGCGGCATCCGCGTGCACTTGCGCGAGGGCGACAACGGCCCTGAGGTGCGCTACATCGACGGCAACCCGAATCACCCTCTGAACAAGGGCGTGATCTGCGCCAAGGGTGCCTCAGGCATCATGAAGCAAATCTCTCCCGCACGCCTCACCCAGCCGCTGATGCGCAAGCCCGGCAGCGAGCGCGGTGCGGGCGAGTTTGAACCGATCTCGTGGGACAAGGTCTTCGAGATTCTCACCGAGCGCCTTGGCAAAATCCGCGCGACTGACCCCAAGAAGTTTGCCCTCTTCACTGGGCGAGATCAGATGCAGGCGCTCACCGGCTTGTTCGCCCGCCAGTTCGGCACGCCCAACTACGCGGCCCATGGGGGCTTCTGCTCGGTCAACATGGCGGCGGGCATGATCTACACGGTGGGTGGCAGTTTTTGGGAATTTGGTGGGCCAGATCTGGATCGCGCCAAGCTCTTCGTGATGATGGGCACGGCGGAAGACCATCACAGCAACCCGATGAAGATTGCCATCAGCAAATTCAAGCGTGACGGTGGCAGGTTCATCTCGATCAACCCGGTGCGCACCGGCTACTCGGCCATTGCGGATGAGTGGATTCCCATCAAGCCCGGCACCGATGGCGCGCTGTTGATGGCGCTCTTGCATGTGCTGATTGAGACCGATCAAATCGACCATGCTTTCCTGAAGCGCTTCACCAATGCGCCACAGCTTGTGGTGCTGGATGACTGTGATCGTCAAGGCCTGTTTGCATTTGATCCGGATCCCGAACGGGGCCTGCCCGGTGATGGCCGCAATCCGCATAACAAACTGGTGTGGTGCAAAACCTCTGGCAAGGTCTTGAATGCCTATCCCGAGGGTATTGCCGAGGGCTGCGACCCGGCGCTGGAAGGGCATTACGAACTGGCGGATGGCACAAAGGTGGCTCCGTCATTTCAACTGCTGCGTGATCGTGTGGCGACGTGTACGCCCGAGTGGGCAGCCGCCATCACGGGCATTGACGCGGCACGCATCCGCAAGCTGGCGCATGAGATGGGTCACACCGCGTTCAAGCAAGCGTTTGAGATGCCCATTGCCTGGACAGATGCTTGGGGCAAAGTACACCCGACCACGCAAGCCCGCCCCGTCGCCTTTCACGCCATGCGTGGCCTGGCGGCGCACTCTAACGGATTTCAAACCGTGCGTGCGCTGGCGGTGCTGATGAGCGTGCTGGGCACGATCGACGCGCCCGGTGGCTTCCGGCACAAAGCGCCCTATCCGCGCCATATCGTGCCGAACTACCGAGCCTTCAACGCGCCGGACATGATCCAACCCAACACGCCGTTGAATGCCGCACCGCTGGGCTTCCCCGCGCACCCGGATGAGCTGGCCATCAACCCCGATGGTTCGCCGATTCGCATTGACCATGCCTTCTCATGGGAGCACCCGCTGTCCGCTCACGGCATGATGCACAACGTGATCACCAATGCCGTCAGGGGCGACCCGTACCGCATCGACACGCTGCTGATTTTCATGGCGAACATGGCGTGGAACAGCTCGATGAACACGATGGCGGTGCGCGAGATGTTGAACCGCAAGGATGAGAAGGGCGAGTACATGATCCCCTTCTTGGTCGTCTGCGATGCGTTCCAGAGTGAAACAGTGGCCTTTGCTGACTTGGTGCTGCCCGACACCACGTACCTGGAGCGCCATGATGTGATGAGCATGCTGGATCGCCCCATCTCGGAATTTGATGGCCCGGTCGACTCGGTGCGCGTACCCGTGGTGCCGCCCACCGGCCAATGCAAGCCATTTCAAGAGGTGCTGATCGAGCTGGCCTCGCGCCTCAAGTTCCCTGCCTTCACCACACCCGAGGGTGGTCGCAAGTTCACCGGCTACCCAGATTTTGTCGTCAACTTTCAACCGCAGCCCGGCATTGGTTTTTTGATGGGCTGGCGCGGCAAAAATGGCGACCAGCATTTGCGTGGCGAGCCCAATCCCAAGCAGTGGGAGGCGTATGCGAAGAACGATTGCGTCTTTCAATACCACATGCCCGAGACCATGCACTACATGCGCAACTGGAACCGCGAATACCTGGACTTTGCCAAGGAAAAAGGCTGGCGGCAAAAGAACGACCCGATCCAATTAGCCTTGTACTCCGACACCTTGCAGAGCTTTCGACTGGCCGCGCAGGGCAAATCCAAAGGTCGCCAGCCACCGCAAGACTTACGCGAGCGCATCAACACTTACTTTGACCCGCTGCCGTTTTGGTACGCGCCGCTGGAAGAAGCGGCGACTGATCTCATCAAGTTTCCGCTGAATGCCATCACGCAACGCCCGATGGCGATGTACCACTCGTGGGATTCGCAAAACGCTTGGCTGCGCCAAATTCACAGCCACAACTATTTGCATGTCAATCCGCTGACAGCCCAGGCTGCAACTATCGCCGATGGTGGCTGGGCCTGGGTGGAGAGCCAATGGGGCAAGGTGCGCTGCATGCTGCGCTATTCCGAGGCGGTGGAGCCCGGTACTGTGTGGACGTGGAACGCGATTGGCAAGGCCGACGGTGCCTGGCAACTGGCACCCGGTGCAGATGAGGCGCGCAAAGGCTTCTTGTTGAATCATTTGATTACTGAAGAGTTGCCGTTTCCTATCCAAACAACCAGCAAGCCGGGCGGTAAGACGATCAGTAACTCAGACCCCATCACGGGCCAAGCGGGTTGGTACGACGTGCGGGTGCGTATCTACGCGGCCGAGCCTGAAGAGCCGCAGGAGACCTTCCCCCAAATCGCCAGCATGCCCGTGGCACCCGGTGTGCTGGGCAAAGCTGTTTCAGTGTTGACCTACTTTGCGGGGCGAAAGAAATGAACATTCAGTGGCTTAAAGATCTATTGCAGCAAAATGCCGTCGCCCAGGCGCCTGCTGCGGTGCCGCTGCAATTCGCGCCGAAGCAACCCCAACGCGTTCGCGCTGAGCAAGGCGAAACACTTGCCATTCAGTTGGCGCTTGTCATCGACCTGAACGTGTGCGTGGGTTGCCACGCCTGCGTCACCTCCTGCAAGCAGTGGAACACCTCGGGCAGTGCCGGGCCACTGGCCGATTTGCAAGCCTATGGTGCCAACCCCACGGGCACGTTTTTCAACCGCGTGCAAACCTACGAGGCGGGCACCTTCCCAGGCACTGACACGATTCACTTTCCCAAAAGCTGCTTGCATTGCGAAGACCCGCCGTGTGTGCCTGTGTGCCCCACGGGCGCGAGTTACAAGCGTAAGGAAGACGGCATTGTGCTGGTTGATTACGACAAATGTATCGGCTGCAAATACTGTGCGTGGGCCTGCCCCTACGGCGCGCGTGAGCTGGATGAAGAGCGCCAGGTGATGACCAAGTGCACGCTGTGCGTTGATCGCATTTATGACGAACACTTGCCCAAAGAAGACCGCAAGCCCGCGTGCGTGAAAGCCTGCCCGACCGGCGCGCGCCTCTTTGGCGATGTGAAGGACCCCAACTCTGAAGTCTCCAAAGCCATCCGCGAACGTGGCGGCTACCCGCTGATGCCCGAGTGGGAAACCCAGCCCGCGAATCAGTATCTGCCGCGACGCGTCACCCGACAAGTTGAGGCTTGAGACGCCATGCATCCTGCGTTTTCAATCCTAATATTCACCACCCTGGCGGGCACGGCCCAAGGCTTGATCGTCATGCTCGCCTTGGCGGTTTTGAGCGGCACGGCGATGTCCCCCAGTTTTTTGCAGACTGCGGTGTGCACCGCCGGGTTGATGCTGGTGGCGGGGCTGGCCTCGTCATTTATGCACCTGGGCCGCAAGATGCGAGCCTGGCGCGCAGTGTTGATGTGGCGCACATCTTGGATGTCGCGTGAAGTGATCCTCCTGCCTGCGTTCATTGCGCTGGTGGGGCTGTGGTGGTTGCTGTTGGAAAGAGGCTCGACGTTGTTTCCGACTTGGGTCTTGCCTGTTCTGCTGATCTTGGGTTCAGCGGCACTTTGGTATTGCACCGCCATGATCTACGCTTGCCTGCGTTTCATTGAAGAATGGGCACACCCGCTGACCATTGTCAATTTCACGTTGATTGGCTTGTCGTCTGGCTTCGTGCTGGGCTGCGCCCTGGCCGTGTTGGCTGGGGAAACTCGTTTGCTTAGTGCGGCCAGCCCGTACGCCCTGGCGTTGACGTTGATGGCATGGTTCACGCGCTGGCTCACGCTCAAACGCAACAGCGCCATCAAGCACAAGTCGACGCTTCAATCCGCGACGGGAATCAAGTCGCCTCACCTAGTACAGAAATCTATGGGCATGTCTGCGGGTGCGTTCAACACGCGCGAGTTTTTTCACGGTGCGTCGCAGCTCGCACTGAAAAACGTCAAGCTGGGTTTTATCGTGCTGGCGTTTGCCGTACCCTCGCTACTGCTGATGTGGGGCGTGTCAATCCAGCAGGGCTGGTTGTTCGTGTTGGCTTTGGTTGCCCAGGCTCCCGGCCTGATCGCTGAGCGTTGGTTTTTCTTTGCGCAGGCCAAGCACCCGCAGAATTTGTACTACCAGACGGTGTCATGAAGACTACTTGAAAATTACTGTCTTGTGCCCATTCAGCAGAACGCGCCGCTCGGCATGCCACACCACCGCGCGGGCCAGCACTGAGCTTTCCACATCGCGGCCCATCGCGGTGAGTTGGGCGACATCCATGGCGTGATCGGCGCGGGCGGTGCCTTGCTCGATGATGGGGCCTTCGTCCAAGTCAGCCGTCACGTAATGCGCGGTGGCACCGATGGTTTTCACACCACGGTCAAACGCCTGCTGGTAAGGCTTGGCACCCTTGAAGCTGGGCAGAAACGAGTGGTGGATGTTGATGGCTTTGCCTGCCAGCGCGCGGCAGGCATCGTTGGAGAGCACCTGCATGTAGCGCGCCAGCACCACCAGCTCCACGCCTTCTTGTTTCACCAAATCCAGCAGCTTGCCCTCGGCGCTGGCTTTGTTGGCCGGCGTGACCGGGATGTGGTGAAACGGAATGTCCGCCGCAGCGGCCAGTTGGTAGTAGTCGCGGTGGTTGGACACAATCGCTTTGATCTCCAGCGGCAGCAGGTGCGTGCGGTAGCGAAACAGGAGGTCGTTAAGGCAATGCCCGAGCTTGCTCACCATGATGATGGTCGGAACACGATGGTGCGCCGAATGCAGCCCCCAGTTCATCTGCATGGACTCAGCCAGCGGCGAAAACGTCTCGCGCATCTCGACAAGCGCCGTGCCTGGTGGGCAATCAAACCGCATGCGCGC
>JANOTO010000340.1:0-11287 GCA_031416395.1 Rhodoferax sp.
GCAGGCTTGGGCGCGTGGCTGGTGCCTGGCGCTGGGTGGTCTTTACGAACTTGCATAGTCACGATCACTTCACTTTCCTTTAAATTACAAAATATGTCAGGGCTGAATCCTGCGAAAACTCGAATAATGATCCGCCGTGTAGAAACAGGACTCTGGCTTTTTAGGTTGCCCACCGCATACGATGCGCTTGGCTCCCCGGTCTCTCGAACCTGGTGTTTTAACGGTGTATTCCCGATAAAACCCGCGCGTTGCCGCTGGCAGCAGCCGCTCGCGGTTGCCAAACACCGTGCCGTCCTTGTCATACGGAAACGGTCCGCCTTGGTGAATTCGCTCGTAAGTTTGTTGGCCTTGTTGTGGCAATTCGGCGACCTTGATCGTCGCCAAACCATCACCGCCCACCGCTTGCTTGGCGTTTATTTCCTGCGAAGAAACACCCAGAACGATCAGCAGGCCAGTAAGCGCCAACTTAGGAAAAATCTTGCCTAAGCAAATGAACGACCATTTCTCCACCACGAATCACCCCGCTAAAACGCTGTGTTCACCAGAAGGGAGTCTTCGGGTAAACCCCAAATTCTCAACCCGCCTAGTGTCGCGCATTTGAGCAAAAAACGCAAGTACCTGCTCAAAAAATAAGCAAATCTGTTGTGGGATTACGGCGGCTAAGTTAGCACCAGCTTCTTTTTTATGTGTTACCGGCTGGCGTTTGCATCGGCAACAGTGAGGGCTGTCATATTAACCACGCGCCGCACGGTGGTGCTGGCCGTCAAAATATGCACAGGTTTTGCGGCTCCGAGTAACACCGGGCCGATCGCAATATTGCCGCCGGCTGCGGTCTTCAGCAGGTTGTAAGCGATGTTGGCAGCGTCGATGTTGGGGAGGACCAACAAATTGGCATCCCCGTCGAGCGTGCTGCCAGGCATCAGTGCGGCCCGCGCGGCGCCGTCTAGTGCGACATCGCCGTGCATCTCACCGTCCACCTCAAGCCACGGCGTTTGTTGGCGCAGCAAATCCAGGGTGTCGCGCATTTTGAGCGCGCTGGGTTGGTTGCTACTGCCAAAGTTGGAGTGTGACAGCAGTGCGGCTTTTGGGCGGATGCCAAAGCGCATCATTTCCTCGGCGGCCATCGTCGTGATCTCGGCCAGTTGCTGGGCGCTAGGGTCGTAGTTAACGTGGGTGTCGACCAGAAACAGTTGGCGGTCTGGCAACAAAAGCCCGTTCATGCACGCATACGTTTGAACGCCCGCACGTTTGCCAATCACTTGGTCAATGTAGGGGAGATGCGTCAACGTGGTGCCCCAGGTGCCGCAAATCAGGCCGTCTACATCGCCCTTATGCAGCAGCATGGCGCCAATGAGCGTGAGGCGTCGGCGCATTTCAATCTTTGCAACCTGGGTCGTGACACCTTTGCGCTGCGTCATTCGGTGGTAGGTCTGCCAAAAATCGCGGTAGCGGTGGTCTTGCTCAACGTTGACGATGTCGTAATCCAACTCTTCTTTGAGACGCAGGCCAAACTTCTCGATGCGCTGGGCGATGACGGCGGGCCGGCCGATCAACGTAGGGCGGGCCAAGCCCTCATCAACAACGATTTGCGCTGCCCGCAAGATACGCTCTTCTTCTCCCTCGGCATACGCCACGCGCTTTTTAAGGGCTTTTTTAGCGGCGTTGAAGATCGGCTTCATCGTCGTGCCCGAGGCGTAGACGAAGCTTTGCAGCCGCTCCACATACGCATCCATGTCCGCAATGGGGCGCAGCGCAACACCGCTGTCTGCGGCCGCTTTGGCCACGGCGGGCGCAATCTTCATCATCAAACGCGGGTCAAACGGCTTGGGGATCAAATACTCGGGTCCAAATTGCAACGCCTCGCCCACGTAGGCGGCCGCCACCACTTCACTCTGCTCGGCCTGGGCCAGCTCGGCAATTGCATGCACTGCGGCAATTTCCATCTCGACCGTGATGGTCGATGCCCCGGCATCCAGCGCACCGCGAAAGATGTAGGGGAAGCACAAAACGTTGTTGACCTGGTTCGGGTAGTCGGTGCGGCCTGTCGCCATGATGGCGTCGCTGCGCACCGCTTTGACATCTTCGGGCGTGATCTCGGGGTTGGGGTTGGCCAACGCGAGGATCAACGGGCGCGCTGCCATCTTTGCGACCATCTCCTTCTTGAGCACGCCGCCGGCTGACAGGCCCAAAAATATGTCGGCCCCCTCGATGACTTCGCTCAGGCTGCGGGCGGTCGTCTTTTGCGCGAAGACGATCTTGTCTTCATCCATCAGCTCGGTGCGGCCCTCGTAGACAACGCCGGCCAAGTCGGTCACGAAAATGTTTTCACGCGCGATGCCGATTTTCACCAGCAACCCCAGGCAGGCCAAGGCTGCAGCCCCTGCGCCGGAAGTCACCAGCTTGACCGATTTCAAGTCTTTGCCGACCACCTTCATGCCGTTCAAAATTGCCGCACCCACGACGATGGCGGTGCCGTGCTGGTCATCATGAAAGACCGGAATTTTCATGCGGCTGCGCAATTGACGCTCGACGTAAAAGCAATCGGGTGCCTTGATGTCTTCGAGGTTGATGCCACCAAAGGTGGGCTCCAGCGACGCGATGATGTCGACCAGTTTGTCCAGGTCATCGCGCTCGTTGATCTCCAGGTCAAACACGTCAATGCCCGCGAATTTCTTGAACAGAACCGCCTTGCCCTCCATCACCGGCTTGGCCGCGAGCGGGCCAATGTTGCCCAGGCCCAGCACCGCCGTGCCGTTGGTGATCACGGCCACCAGGTTGCCGCGCGACGTGTACTTGAAGGCGTTGTTCGGGTCTTTGACGATCTCTTCGCAGGGTGCTGCAACGCCGGGCGAATAAGCCAGCGCCAAATCATGCTGGTTGACCAGTTGCTTGGTTGCCGCAATGGCGATTTTTCCAGGCGTAGGGAACTCGTGGTATTCGAGCGCGGCGCGGCGTAAATCGGTTTGCTTTTCAGTTTGTTTTTGAGGCATTTTTGTCTCCGGCCGACCTTTCAGTCGATCCTTCAGCCATGATGTGGGAGCGCGATTGTAGGCTGCGCCTGCTGTCAGAAGCTACGTAAAACCCGCCATGCCGAGGGCTAAATCAGCATAGGTTTGGGGACTGGTCTACAATCTGGTCTAGTGCGCATTTCCCAACACCATCCATGCAACTCCAACCCATCGGCTCTTACGAAACCAAAACCCATCTGGCCGACCTGCTGCGCCGGGTGCGTTTGGGCCAAGGTTTCACCATCACCCAGCGCGGCGAGCCCGTGGCTGACCTCGTACCTGCCGGAACGAGCGAGCGTCGTCTTGGGGCGCAAGCGGCCAAGCGCATGCACACTTTCATGGCCGAGGCCAGTGTCAATCCGTCCATCGATGTGAAAGCACTGATCGAGTCTGGCCGCGATTGATTCGGCGCTCGCAATGCGATTTGTTTTGGACAATTCAGTGGCGATGCGCTGGCTGCTGCGAGATGGCAGCGACGAGCGAGTCAGTTACGCCCAGAAGGTTTTGGATTTGCTTGCCGACGATGCGAACCAGGCTGTTGCTCCCCACATCTGGCCGTTGGAAGTTGCCAACGTGATCGCCAAAGCAGAAGCCAAAGGCCTGCTTACCGAGGCGCGTGCTGCTGCTTTCATCGGCCTGCTGAATGACATGGCCATCGCCATCGACACCAAAACCGCCGCCCAGGCGCTCGGTGACACCTTGCAACTGGCGCGGCGCTTCAAGCTCTCGTCGTACGATGCCGCGTATCTGGAACTCGCATTGCGCGAGGGACTGCCGTTAGCCACGTTGGATGCCGACTTGCAGAGCGCCTGTTTGCAAACGGGTGGCACGCTGGTTTGATACTGTGCTAATTTACTACAATTGTGGTAAAAACAAGCCCAAATTGGTGTTTTGGACGATTTTTGAGCGGTTTAGTAAACAAAATAGTGCTCTAGCTCCCGAATAATATGCATACGTAGCTATTGATAGCATAGTGTTCAAAACCCGTGCAACGGCAAATCAGCCCCGCGCTGCAACCAGTTTCTGGGTGAATAGGCCGAGCTGGCATCCGTCACATGTAGCGTGAACGCCATGCGCGAGTGGGGTGAGCGGTTGGGGGCGCTGTAGTGCGGCAGCAGGCCGTGAAGGATGATCAGGTCGCCTGCTTTTGCCTCGAGCGGGACGGCGCTGAATTCCGTTGGCCAAAGGGTGATGTCGATGGATTCCATTGAGGCGCGATTGCCCTCGGTTTTAACGAAGCGCTGGCGCAACGGCCCCCGGTGCCCGCCGGGCTGCACCCACAGGCAACCGTTTTGCAGCGTGGCATCTTCCAGCGCGAACCAGAAGGTGGTGACGGTGATGGGGTCGGTCTCAAAAAAAGTCGCATCCTGGTGCCAGCCGACCTCGCCGCCGATGTGCGGCTGCTTGAAGATCACCATCGACTGCCAGATTTGCGGCTGCGCCAGCCCTAAATCCTGCCCCAATGCCGCCAGTTTCGGCCCGCGCGAGAAGTCGCTGACCAGCGGGCTCAGGTCATGCATCGCGTGGCCGATTTTGTTGATGGATTGGGCTTTGGGCTGCCTAAGCTGGCCTGCCGCGTCAAACGCTTCCTCCTCAAAAAAGCAGCTCACATTGGACGCGGAGGCCATGAAGTAGTCATCGACCTGACGCGATTGGTCTTTGGTGGTGAAGATCGACTTCACAGTGCTGCTGTCAAACGCCTCCACCACGTCGGTAGCCCATTGGCGCAGCGCGGCTACCTCGCCTGCCTCCTTGAACTGTGGCAGCAGCAGGTAGCCGTGGTCACGAAAAGAGTCTTGTTGTTCAGGTGTCAGCATGATGGGTTTGCCCGTTACGCGACATACTATCCCACCATGAAATCCAAAAATCTGTCGTCCGCCATCGCCATTCTGATTGCCGTCGCGCTCGGGGCAGGCATTGCGTGGGCAGGCGGCCAGCGCAGCCCGCAGGTAGCTGGCCTGCCGCTGGTGCTGCTGTGCGCCGTTGTTGCGTTCAGTTTGCAATGGCTGGCCTTCATTCCGGCGTTCATATTGCAGACCGAGAAGTTTTATGACTTGGTGGGTTGCGCAAGCTACCTGTCTGTCTTGCTGCTGCTGGCGTGGCACAGCCCGGTGTTGCAGGCGGCGGATGTTTTGCTGCTGCTGATGTGTACGGTGTGGGCGCTGCGCCTGGGCCTGTTTCTGTTTTGGCGCATCCACAAAGACGGCTCGGACAAGCGGTTTAACCACATCAAGCCCAGCTTCATGCGCTTCTTGATGGCCTGGACGCTGCAAGGGCTGTGGGTGTTTTTGACGTTGAGCGCGGTGCTGATCGTGGTCAGCACGCCGGGTGACCATGCCATCAGCGCCTTCACCGTGGCGGGCGGCTTGCTATGGCTGGCAGGCTTTGCGGTGGAGGCCGTGGCGGATGCGCAAAAGCGCGCGTTCAAGGCGAATCCTGCCAACAAGGGCCGCTTCATCCAAAGTGGGCTGTGGAGTCGGTCACGCCACCCCAACTACGTGGGTGAGATCACGCTGTGGGTGGGAGTTTTCATCTGCGCCGTGCCACAGTTGGTCGGCTGGCAATGGGTGGCAGTGATCTCGCCGCTTTTCATCATCCTGCTTTTGACACGCATCAGCGGCGTGCCGATGCTGGAGGCCAGCGCCGACAAGCAATGGGGTGCGGATGCCGACTACCAGGCGTACAAGCGCGCCACGCCCGTTCTGTGGCCCATTTGAGCTTTCGCGCGGGGACGGTATTTCCCTCTCTTTAGCGCGCCACGGGATGACCGTGCAAAACGTTTCCCTGGCGGCTTTCAACGGCTGGGGCATGCCGCGCGACACACGACTAGCGCGCGAGTTGGCAAACACGGCAGTGGCGTTGGGTGTGGCAAGGGCCAACACTCTGCTGGGCGTAATGGCTTGGCAAGGCATCGACGAGCCAGCGGATCGGACCCGCGCACTCAGCTATTACGAACTGGGTGCCAAGGCGGGTGACGGCGCAGCCTTCACCAACCTGGGGTTCGCCTATCTGGGAGGGGAAGGCGTCACCAAAGACACTGCACGCGCCGCGCAGTGGTTCGAGCGCGGTGCCAGTGAAAACAGCATGCCGGCGATCGCTCAGTTACCATGAAAGCCCAACCCGTTGAGGACGAGTTGCACCCTCCCACTGATCAGCGGGATTGCGAAGGCCGCTGGGCCCGACCCCTCGAATTCAGCGGCGAGTCAAGTGCTGGCGCCGGCCGGCGCGCTGCTGGGCGAGGGCCACTTGCCGATGCGCTTGAGTTGCTTCATCCAGCGCGGTGCGTTTTTCTTCGCACTCATGACCGCGTAATCGATCTGTTGATCAAGGTAGGCCTGCTCGGGCGTGAGAAGCACGTAAATCAGCCGGATCATCGCTCCGTGTGCCACCCCGCATCGTGCTCCCACCCAGCGCTTTTATGCTCGGGCGGTGAGGAGCTATCATCATGTCGGGTTAGGCATCACGAAATGGCAACTCGTCAACACCTCGATCTGCTGAATAAGGTGAGAGAATTTCAATGCACGCGCTCAAATACTTGTTCGTCGGTACGTTCCTTGCCGCAAGTGCACAGCACTTAGCAGCGGACGAATATTCCAAGTCTAAAGTCGACGCCCGCGCGGTCATCGAGAGATGGCAGAGAGTCGCCGTTGACGTCAAGTCTCGTCAGGCGACGACTTCTGACCTTGCCCAACGTCTCGTTGTCGCCGCTCAACAAGACGTCGCCAGCAAGGCCATGGCCGCAGCTCTCGTCGGTTCCCCCTGGGCACAGCTCAAAGATCAGGAAAAAGCAGACCTGAGTCAACTCGTCGGCAAGCTGTTCGCGCGCTTCATAGCCCGCGCCCTGAGGGGCCCGATGGAGCCTTCGGGAGCTATCTCGGACACGCAGTTGAAGCACTTCTTAAGCAAGGGAGTGTTTACACCCGTGCACGCAGCATGCGTAGAGCTATTCGCAATCAACTGCTGGGGCTTCAACGCAGCGACCCTCTGGAAGCCTTCTTCCGGGACGAGCGTCGCCATTGATTACCTCGTACTCGTATCGGACAACGACGACAAGTGGTACATCGTGGACGCCAAGGTCAATGGCATCGGCTTCTTGGAGATGTACCGCTTTCAGTTCAAGCAGACGTTTGAAGGAGGTGGCATTGCCAATTTGCTCATCGAGCTCAACAGGGCGCTGGCTCGGCCGTTGGAATGACACTGCACCGATCTCATAATAAGGTGCACCATTTTTCAGTCCAATGCTCCCAACGGCCCGCTACTCATGCTTCCACTTATATGGGCGCTTAGTCGCGAGACGGGCAACGAAGCCGTACACTCGGGTAAGTGCGGTGGCTGCGACGCAATACATTGGCAGAGTCCCCGCTGGCATAGTCAGCGCTTTCTCATGCAACTACGGCAGAGAACTCAGCGCAGCTTGAAATGAGCGAACAATGGTCACGACAGTCGATGGTGCGAAGCCGAAAATCCTCGATCCCGCACAGGTGTTCCTGAACAAGGTCAGTCCGTTCGGCGCAGCGCTTAGCCCTGAAGACTCAGCGCACCACCAGATGTTGTTGAGGCGGCAGGTTTGGTTGTAGGCACAGGGACGGCCCTGAGGGAGCCGCCTGGTTCTGGCTTTGCCCCGCTTCAGATTAAGCAGAAGTAGCTGTTCTGCATAGCGCCTTGTTGCGCCTTTCGAGTGCGGCTCGGTCCAAGTGGTGTTGAATTCCGTGAGACTCAAAATTACCGATACGTTTTCGACAAGCCGCTGAAAAATTGCCATATGAACCAGACGGCTGCTAATGCGCAAATTCCAAAGATTGCCTTGAACAGAGTACGACCGATGGGTGTGTTGGCGAAGAGCCCAATTGCCCCGCCCACAATAGCGGAGGACACAGGTTCTGTTGTTTTTAGGTAAGTCAGCCCTGCCGCCACAAAGCCAGCAACTATCGGCAGTGTTGAAGGAGATGGGGGACGTGAGCGACCGTAGGATTCTCGTTGAGGAAGCTCTTGCTTGTTCTCCGTCAGGCAATGAGAGCATTGATTGCCGCTCATCACGAAACGACCGCAGCCACTACAAGTCACGTAGTACATGAGTCAACCTCACATAGGTTAGCGTTTGTCGCGGGCAACGCGTCTACTGACACCGCAGTTCCCCTTTGGCCGTACAGCGCTCCGCTCGGTCGAACCCTTCCTTTTGCTCGTATTCGCTCAAGCCATTCTTCAGGGAAAGTTGGGATAAATTTGAGGTGGATGACACGTTGCCTTTGCGTGTACCCTCCAACCAATAGGGGCATGCCAGACGCTGCCTCTCCTGCATAGGAGGATCTCTTCGGTTCATTGTCTTTTGTCCCATCATGGTGTCGTCAACCGTATCGCCCGACTTGACCTTGCTATTGAACTCCCGCTTGTCTGCTTTGAGTCTGGCATCAGCTGATGCCTTGGACTTTTCGGCTTCCAGCGTGTCGCAGATCGGAGCCACGCCAAGCAGCTTCGACATTGCCCCCACCGCAGGATCGTCGGCCTGTGACGAGAAGCCACCGCACAATCTCCGGTCTGGTCATCCGCAGTCCTTACTGGCACGTCACCGGTTCGCTGCCCCACTGGTTTGTCTGCAAAGTTTGCGGGCAGCTGGTCTGCCGAAGCTCGATTTCACCCCATGCTGTGCGATAGCGGCAGGCCCGGGTGCCCGGCTGCAACGCATCGGCAAGAGGCGCCTGCGACAGCAGGCAGGCGCTTGCCTGGGGCGCGCTGGCTCGCGCCTGGCGCCACGAGGAGATATCCTTGCGTGCTGTCTCGCAGCGAGGCAGATCACCCGGATCGAAAAAGTTGTTGCCGAAGAAGGCACTGCTCCTGACGTGCTGGACGGCCTCGGCCGATGTCCGCGTGCCACCCGCTGTGACCGCGCTGTAGTTGCGCACGTAGCAGGCGCACCAGCCGTCAGCAGCGCTGTCACCGGCCTGGCGCCTGCAGTTCGCAAAAATGCCCTCGTATTCTGCCGCCCGTGCAGTGCCCAAGGCCCAGTTCATCGCGCCGAGACTGTGCGAAGGCAGGGTCAATGCGGTCACCAGATTGGCCGTGAAGCTGCGCAGCGCTGGCGTCGTGCAGGTTTGCTGACGCACGATCAGCGCCACATCGTGAACAGCCTGCGGTGAAGGCGGCGGCGAGAAGAAGGCCTCACGCTCCTTCATGCACATCTGATACAACGAGGGGTTGCGCAAGTACTTGTCACAGTCGTCCGGCGGCGCTGCCAATATCTTGCCGGCGAACACTAGCAGCTTGCTCATATCGTGCTGATCGCCGCCGCCCTTGGCGACCCGGTCAAGTGCCAGTCGGGTATTAGCGACCTGAGTTGCAGCCACACGCATGGCTGCAAGTTCGTGTTCAACGCTGGGGCAGGCGCTGCCCAGTTCGACAAAGGCGTTGAGGTAGTAGTTACCGTCGCTCACGTCGCGCAGGGGCAGGTGAGCCCAGTCGCCAGCCTGCAGAGCGGCGATGATGTCTGGCCGTTTGAGCCCCGGAGGTGGCGTCCCAGCGCGCAACCGGGACGGTATTGCTGTCACGATGGTCGAGCCTCGCGCGGTCTCAATCAGGCCGGTACGCTCGATACAGGCATACACCGCAAGATAGTCGGGCTCGCCGCCTTGGGTGGCGGCTGCGCGGCACGTGTCCAGCGCTGCGCTTGAGAGCCGGTTGCGGCTGACGCCCAAATCAAGCGCCCGGCGTGCACAGTAGTCACGGGGCCGGTCGCGCTGGCCTTCACCGTGGCAGACGCGGACAACTTGGGCGAACCAACGGGCATCAAAGCGCTCCACCTGCTGATCTTGCGGATCGCGGGAGGGGCCACCGGGCATCAGCACGGTTGGCGGCCCCACCGCAGCAAAGGTGTTCTTCACCAGCGCTGCCAACTTGCAGGAGGACCCCACGCCTTCCCAGTCGCGCACGGCGGCATCACCCAAGGCCATCGCCTTGCGGGCGGCAGCCTGACGCTTGATCTCATCGATCTGCGCTGAGCGTGCGCTGCCCGTCGGCGCAGGGGCTTCTGCCTGCCCGCAGCCGCTCACGTCGGTTTGCAGCAGTCGGCCTTCGGACAGCGCGCGGTCGATCAAGGTCTGGGCGCAAGCCGACCGACCATTGGAGGTGTCGGTTTTGCAATTGCGGGTGGTGGATTGATGCCAGTCCACATAGGTGCCTTCGGTTTTAAGCCGACTTGGCTCGCCGGGCGCGGCAACGCTGGGCATGGCAGGCGTCTCGGCCCTGGCGGTTGTGTCCTGCGGTGGCTGGGCCACTGGCGCAACCGGCTGGGCCGGGTTGGGACGTGAACCAGCAGGCCTGTCCTGGGCATTGGTCTGTGGCCGGGCACTATCGATACTCACTTGGACAGTGTCGCGCAATCCGCATCGGGCCCATGCCGCAAACTCCGTTGCCCGGCCGCGCTGGCGCACCTGCTCCTGGGCCCGGCATGAATCGACCTGAGCCTGTGTGAGATGCCCTTCGGCAACTGCCCGCTCCATCATGGTGGTCGAGCAGCGGGAAAGGTCGTCTGAACCGCCCCGCCCTGGCGACAGGCATTCCGCCCGGATTGAGCGCTCCCAAGCCGAGTAAGCCGGGCCGGCCGCTGCGGGCAAGGCAATGACTAACATAAAGCCATGACCAAGCAGAAGAGATAGGCGGGACGCCAACTTGGCACCGCTGAATTTGCACCACGTTCGTTTCGATTGCATATTGAGACCTATGTGTCGGCTGCCATTGCACACCTCGCTCCTGAGATGTTACAGATTAATCGGGAAAAGATCATCGAGTTTTATGCCATTGGCCGACGCAAGAGACAGCTTAGAAGGCAAGTGCCACGTCGTCTTGATTCCATCGATGAACAAGGGCGCGCGAGGGTATCATTCCCTCCCGACCTTAACAAACAGGAGCTTGCCATGGCGCTGATGGATTTCATCAAGAAACAGTTCATTGACATCATTCAGTGGACTGAAGAGTCTGACGGCACGCTGGCCTGGCGCTTTCCGATGGCGGAAATGGAGATTCAAAACGGCGCTTCGCTCACGGTGCGTGAATCGCAGATGGCGCTGTTTGTGAACGAGGGCAAAGTGGCCGATGTGTTTGGCCCTGGCACCCACAAGCTCAGCACCCAAACGCTGCCGGTACTGACTTATTTGAAGAACTGGGACAAGCTGTTTGAGTCCCCGTTCAAGAGTGACGTTTACTTTTTCAGCACGCGCCAGCAGATCGACCAGAAGTGGGGCACGCCCCAGCCCATCACCATTCGCGACAAAGACTTTGGCGCGGTG
>JANOTO010000341.1:0-13282 GCA_031416395.1 Rhodoferax sp.
CGTACGGCTCGATGTGGATGTCGCTGGCGCCATCGCGCGCGGCTTGCGTCAACAGCGCGTTGAGCATGCGGATGATGGGGGCGTCGTCGGCCGTTTCCAGCAGGTCTTCGATGGCCGGCAGGTCTTGCATCATGCGCGTCAAATCCGCATCGCTTTCGACCTCGCTCACCACCGTGGCGGCGCTGGATTCGCCCTGCGCGTAAGCGGCGCTGATGCGCTGGATCAGCACCTCGGCCGGGTGCATCTCGACGTGGTGCATGCCAAATTTGCGGCCGACCTCGCTGGCCCCCGAAGCGCTGGAGGCGCTGTGCAGGCACAGCGTCAAGTCGCCGCCGTCTTCCTCCAGCAGCAACTGGTGCGTGCGGGCGAAGGCGTAGGGCAGGGGGTAGCGTGTCGTCATGGCGTCGTCAAGGCTTTTGGATCGCGGGCGCGGTGCCGGGCGGGCGTGGAATCAGCTCGGGCAAGACGGGCGCTTCATTCACGGGCACCATCACGCTGGGCTCGGGCTGAGACGCCTGCTGCGTGCTGCGCATCAGGTCGTAGCGATCCACCGAGAGGGCATCGCTGCTGCTGGTATCGCGCACCACCACGGGGCGCAAAAAAACCATCAGGTTGGTCTTCTTGCGGCTGCGGGATTCGGATTTGAAGAGATTGCCAAAGAGCGGAAGGTCGCCCAGGCCGGGCACCTTTTCCTGGTTGCCCGAGTACTCGTCGGACAGCAGGCCACCGAGCACGACGATGGAGCCGTCTTGCACCAGTACATTGGTGTCGATGGAGCGCTTGTTGGTGGTGGGGCCGGTGGCGGCGTTGATCGTGGAGGCCTGTACGGTGGAGACTTCCTGCGAGATCGTCAGGCGTACCGTGCCGTTCTCGCTGATCTGCGGCTTGACCTTGAGCGTGATGCCGACGTCTTTGCGCTCGATGGTTTGAAACGGGTTGACGGTGTTGCTGTTACCGCCCGCGTTGGTGAACTGGCCTGTCACAAAGGGCACGTTTTGGCCGATGACGATTTTGGCCTCTTCGTTGTCCAGCGTGAGCAGGTTGGGCGTGGACAGGATGTTTCCGTCGCCATTGGCTTGCAGGAAGCGCGCGAGGAACCCCAGCACGTAAATGCCGTTGCCGCCCGCGCCGGTGGTGCGGTTAACCACGCCCAGATTCAGCCCCGCGCTAGGTGCCACCGTGCCGGCCCCTGCGGCGAGCGAAATGATGTTCTGCCCGCCGATGCGAAAGTTGGTGCCCAGCAGACCAATGGCAGCGTCGCCGTTTTGACCCAGCGGCCCCTGCCATTGAATGCCAAACTCGGCAGCCTTGTCAGCATTGACCTCGGCGATCAAGCTCTCAACGTAAACCTGCGCGCGGCGTACGTCCAGCCGGTCAATCACGGCGCGAATCTGGCGGTATTGCGGCGCGCTGGCGGTGATGATGAGCGAGTTGGTGGACGGGTCGGCCTGAATTTGCCCGCCGGTAGAAGGTTGGGCAGATTGCGCCAGCGCCTGGCTGGCCGCAGCGGTTGCGATGCCCGCTGGCGTGGGTGTGCTGGGCGCGGATGATGCACGAGTTGCCTCGGCGCTGAGCGCTGCACGCAGCGTTACGGCGAGCTTGGTGGCCTCGGCATTCTTCAGGTAAACAACATAAATGTTGCCCGACGCACCATTGGCGGCGGTGTCGACTGATCGGTCGAGTTGTTCAACCAGTGATTTGACCAGCGCCACACGCGCCGGGTTGGCCGCGCGCAATATCAGGGAATTCGAGCGCGACTCGGCCAATAGCGTGGTTCTGAAGGAGCCGTCTGGCGCCTGCCCTGGCACGCCGCCCGCTGCACCGGGGGCGGACTCCATCAAGCGCAAAACCAGTGGTGCAAGGTCGGCCGCGATGGCGTGCTTGAGCGGGATGATTTCGATATCAGTCGCGTTGGCCACATCCATCGCCGCGATGATGCGGCCCAGGCGGCGCAGGTTGTCCGCGTAGTCGGTGATCACCAGCGAGTTGTTGCCGGGGTTGACGTTGATGGTGTTGTTGGGGCTGATCAGCGGGCGAAGAATGGCCACCAGGTTGTTGGCGGACTCGTAGTTGAGGCGAAAAATCTGCGTGATGATTTGGTTGCCTGCCGGAACGGTGGCGGCCGTACCGACGGTGACGGTGGCGCTTTGCAGCTTGGCATCCGCCTCGGGGATCACCTTGTCCAGCCCGCCGGCCTCCACCACGGTGAAGCCTTGCAGGCGCAAGGTGGCTAAAAACTGGTTGTAGGCAACGCTGGGGGTCACAGCGCGCTCGGTGATCAGCGTCATGACGCCCTTGACGCGCGGGTCAACCACGACATTGCGTCCGGTGATGGTGGCCATGGTGCGGGCCACCGCATCGATTTCGGCGTTGACAAAGTTCAGCGTGATGGGCTCGCCTCTGCGCGGCGTGCCAATCAGGGTCTGCGGTTGTGCCTGGATTTGGGGTTGGGCCTGCTGGAATTGTGGCGGTAGCTGAAACTGCGGTGACGCCGTTTGTGCTGGCGGTTGCGCGGGCTGGCCCATGGGCGCGGCAGGCAAAGTCGGCACGGGGTTGATCGGGATGATTTGCTGGGCTAACGCAGTGGATGCCAGCAGGCTGATGCTCCAAAGCACCGGGTAAAGACCCCTGAGAGGGGCGGTGACGTGAAGGCGTTTCATGCGGATTCTCATGTAATTGCTTGCGGGGGTTGCGTGTGGAATTAACCCACTTTAAT
The DNA here is from genome assembly GCA_031416395.1 of Rhodoferax sp. GTDB lineage: Bacteria > Pseudomonadota > Gammaproteobacteria > Burkholderiales > Burkholderiaceae_C > JANYCG01. The sequence goes on from JANOTO010000341.1 coordinate 2,717, forward strand.
GATGGCACGCGCACCGTCGCGCCGTCCAATGATGTTCAAGAGGTTCGACAGCGCGTCCTGACGCTCGGGTACTGCGCTGGCCAGGCCATCAAAGCGAAGCTTGCCACCGACCCATTGTCCGCTGCCACTGAGCTGCAGGCTACCTTGAAGCGTTTCAAGTTGCAAGGTGTTGATGGCACCGCCGTTGAGCGTCAGTCGATAGCTGCCCATCGGCTTCAAAGTAGACAGGCGCGATGCCACGTCCTGCGCATCCACTTGCAAACGCCCTGCCAGGGTGAGGCGGCCAGCGGCCCATTCGAACGCGAGTGCTTCGGAAGATATTGCCAAGTTTCCTTGCGCCTGGATCGTGTTCCACGGCGTGCCCAGGCCCGCCAGCACCCCTGCTGGCCAATTGGAGGTGTGGTCGTTCAGCACAACGCGCGCGCCGCTCCAGCCAGGCCAGGCCGATACCCGCAGTGCCTGCGTCATGCAGCAGCTGGCAGTGATGTCGGCGCTAATGTGGACGTTTGTCTGATCCAACGCAGGCCGCAAGCGCCAGTCCAACTTACCCGGCAGAGCAACGCTGCCGATGCTGCTGGAACCGCCCGCCAGAAGCAATTGCGCCGAGCCATCCCAAACCGTGCCACGTGCATTCGTCAGCAGTACGTGCCCCTGGCTGGCCTGGTTGATCAATGCGGCCAGCCAGCGCGCCGGCGCGAATGTCAAGGTTGCGAGCAATGCGCCAAAGACCACGCCACTGACGGCCCAGCCCCAAGCAGAGGCCGACGCTGAAGGCGAATGCGACGAGGAATCTGATCTTCTAGCCATTGGAGTCTATCCGGGCCTAGCGCTCGGGCAGGGTGAGCACCACGTTGCCATCCCAGCGAACGGGGTTGGCTGCCGAAGCCGCAGGTGAACCTCCCGGCGCTGGGCTGGCGGAAGCCGCTTTTACCAGGCGTACCTCTGTTGGCACCGCGCGCGCATTGATGCGCGCTTGCAGTAACCACTGCGCCAGAGCATCGGGGGAAGCGCCTTTCAACGTGACCGTTGCGCGGTTGCCCACCGTCACCATCTGGGCGCTGGCGGCCAGCGTTTGCTTCAGGCTGGACTCTAAAGCGCGCCGCCCATCGTCCGTTGATACTTTGGGCATGGCGGCCAGTGCGCTTGCTTGCGCTTTGAGGCTTTGCATTTGCTGCAGTTGCGCATCGAGCTGGGTGTGCTGATCTTTTGCCTGCCGCAAAGTTGTCAGGGCTGGCCCCAACGCAACCCACCAAAGCAGTGCGGCAATCACCACCATGCAAGCCGCCAGCACCAGGCGCTGCTCGCGGGCGCCCAATGCCTCCCAGCGTTGGCGCAACTGGAGTTGGTTTTTCAGGCCGCTTTGCGCTGCGGAGTTGGCACGCAGGGACGGGTTGGGGCTCATGCTCATGGTGTGGGCTTGGGGCTGATCACCAAGCTGTCGCCCTGCACGCTGGCGTACAGGCCCTGGCGCTTCAATGGCTCTGCCGCCTGGGCAACTTGCTCGGCGTTCAGGCCCATGCCTTTGACACGTATTTCATTGGCTGCGTAATCGATGCTTGAGGGTGTCGTGCCACTTACGCCCAAGCCGCCTGCTGCGGCCAAGAGGCTGTCAAAGTCGGTGTTCGAGGTGCCGCCCGCAGCTTGGCGCAGCAAGGCCAACTCGCGCGCCATCTGCACCGGTGCATCCACCACCACTTTGACTTGCGGGAAGGTGCGGGTTAGCACGTCTTTGATCGCCAGGCGTTTGGCCTCGACACTGTTGCGCTCAGACCAGGCCCAGGCGTTGAGTCCCACAAGATTGGCGACCACCAACGCCACTGTGGCCCACCGCGCGGCCCGCCAGCGCGGCGCGCGCAGCAGGTTGCCACCGAGCGTTGTCACGCGCTTCCAGGAACGGCTGCGGCTGTTGTTCTGCAAGTCAAACTGGGCCAAGTCCCAGCTCGATTGGCTGGCACGCAGCCAGCGTTCGGTATTCTGTTGCAAGTCAACCCGACGCTTGAACAGGCCTTCAGCCAGCGCAGCCAAAGCGGGCTCAGCCATCACCGATGAGGTGTCAGGCCAATTGGCTAGCAGCACACTGCTGGCAGAAAGCGGCAACACCGAAAGCGCTGCCTTTTCTGTGGATTCATCCGCGTGCCTGATCGGCGAAAAAACGATGGAGGCCTGTTGCGGCGTGCCGATCACATGAAGCACATCTGGACCAGCGTCGATTGCGCCCGGCTCACTGCCCGCGCCCGTCACCCGCGAATCGCCGGGTGCAAATTCAGGCACGATGCGCGATACGGCATGTCGGTTGGCCTCCAGCACTTGCAGCCAGCCGCGCAGCCAGGTGCGGTCGCAGGCCGCGACCCACAAGGGCTCGCCTTCGCGCGCATTGGGCGCGAGCGCGAAGTGCAATTGACTGGGGTCATCAAGCAGGCGCTCTTCAAGCAGCCCCTCCAGGACCGCGCGCAGGCGAGGCGAGCCGGATTCGGACAGAAAGCCCTTCGACAGCAGTCCTTTGGGCAATTGCACCTCATGCCATGACAGCGCTTGTGCGGGCACCACGGCCACCACCTCGGCATTGCTGGGCTGGGGCAGCAGCGCAGATGCCGCTCGCGAATGGCTGGCGATGGAGCGTCCATCGGGCGACAGCAGGTAGTCCATCAGCGAAGATGCCTGCGGCAATTCCAGCGGCAAAGTAATGATCAGTTGCGTCATGGTCAAGTTTCTACGGCGATTGTAGGGAAGGGCTTTAGCCGCCTTTTCCTGCCTCGACTTGGGCTGCAAAGCGCTCGCGCCAAAGCGTCTTGACGTCCAGGCCGTCGCGCTGCACCAAAGAGCGCTCCAGCACCATGGTTTGATCCAGCCGCAGCCGCCCGCGAACCTCAAAGAAGCCGGAATTCACGCCAAAGCGCCCATCTGTGACCTCTTCGCCTCGGGCACCCAGGAGTTTTCTGGCATCGCCCACCGTGCGCAACTGGCTGACGGCACGGGCGGTAACAAATTGCCGCGCACCCGCGAGATCCATCGTGTCGATGCTGGCGTAAATAACTTCGGTAGGCGCTGTGTTGAGGTTGATCAAGGTGCGCTTGGGCAAAATCGCGACGAAAGGCGTTATTGCCACGACCGCTTGCGGTGACAAGCCCATCCATACCAACTGCTCCACCCGCTGCGCAACCAGCGGTGCCTGGCTGCCAGAGCGGTTGTCCACGCTGGTATCCAGCGCAAACCGCATGTTCTCAACCAGGCGCTCCAGCTCGGCATCGCTCAGTCCCAACAGGTCAAACAGCTTGGCGAACTGGCGAACATCGTTCTCGGATGGTTTTCCTTCGGCAATCAGGTTGGTCACGTTTAAACGGGACTGCATGTCCGTGATCTGGCCGGAGATGAAGGACTGCTGGACATCGTCGGCCTGCTCTGCCGCGTTGCTGTCGGTAGCGAAAAACGTCGCCAAACGCGCTTCTTCCAGCGGCACCGCCCACGGCTCCGCCAGATGGTCTGGCCCGCCCGAGCGCGCATCCTCGCGCAGGATCAACCGCGCCCAATCCAGCGCACCCACCAAGATCCACGACGATTGCACCCGCGCCCGCTGCGCGGCTTCCACCTCGATGCTGCGCCACTGCTGCCACAACGCTGCCGCTGCGAGGGACGCGACAAGCGTGACGGTCAGCATCGCCATCAAGATGGCTGCGCCGCGCTGAGAGTGAGAGCGAGAGTTTTTTCGACGGGCCGCCCCTAGAAAAAATGCGCCCCCTCGGGGGGCAGCGCAGTACACGCAGTGACAAGCGTGGGGGCTCATTTCCTGCCTCCGACTGTTGCGCGCACCCAGTCGCGCGTTAACGTGCCGCTGATGGCTTGGCCGGGCGGCAGCGTGAGCACCAGGCGCACGCCGTCAGGGATGGAGGCTGCTGTCAACGCGTTGGCTCCGCGCGATAGCGCCTGCAGTGACGTATCACCGCCCTCGCTGGACAGCGGATTCGTCCACGCATCACCCCGGTAAAAGAAGACCTGCCATCCACTCAGCGTGCTGACCACTACCTCGCGCGCTTTCAAAGCATCTCCAGGGTTTTGCGCCCATTGGCCAGCCGCCGTCCAGGCGGTCTCCACCTCGCCGCGCGTACGCAGCGGGGGCGACTGCCAACGCAGCCACTGCCCAAGGCCCGCCTCATCGCGCCGCGCCCAGGCCACCACCCAGATCGATTCATCGGATGGGCTTTGAGACGAACCTGGCGCAGCGCCGTCCACATCACCAGAGGCTAACGCCGTCGCGCTGCGCCGGGTCATGCGCAGTGCGCGGCCATCCCACTCCAGCGCCTGCGTTTGCGGCAATTGCATCAGTGCATCCAGGTCGGCACCCCACTGGTTCAAGCCCGCCTGCAAGGTCAGCACCTCATCAGCACGCAGTTGCAGGCGGGTTTGCGTCTGCGTCATACCGTCCAGGCCGCGCCAGCTCAACACCGCCATCACCGCCATGATGCTGATCGCCACCAGAACCTCGATCAGCGTGAATCCTTTTTCTTGAATTTTCAAGCGGTAACGATGCATCAAAACTGCCCCAATACGGTTGACAGCTTCAAGATTGGCACGTCACCATCAACCACCTGAGCATCCACCCGGCGAAAGTTCGGATTGGGCGTGGGCCGCACCGTGAGTGCCACAGCCAGACTGCGCCCGGCCTGCTCGCAAGCGATGCGGGTGTCGCCCACACCGGGCATTTGCTTGGACAGGCGCACTTTGACCAGCTCGTTCTCCGCGCAGATGTGCGCCAGCAGCAAGTCTGACTGGCGCTCCGCATTGCGCGTCAGCGCCAGTGTGGCCTGAACGCCTGCGCCCAGCGCAATCGCCACGATCCCCAACGCGACCAATACTTCCACCAGCGTGAAGCCCAAATTGGAGCGGCGGGTTTTTCTCATGGCGAATCGCCCCTATCCACGGAAAGCACCGAGAAGGGTCGAACCCCGTCGGTGCCCACGTTCAACGCGCGATCAGGTTGGCTGCTGGACACCAAGCGCACCGACTGGCGCGCAATGATGGGCTCGGGCCCGAGCAAAACCTGAGTCGGCCCAGATGTTGTGATATCGGGGGACAGCCAGCCTTGCGGCAGCGAACCGATGGGCAGGCCATCAAAGGTAAACCCGGTTTCAGTGGTTCGCCAGCGCACTGGCACGCCGCTGGCCATTGAGCGCGTTCGGCCAGACTCCAGCAAAGCCGCCAGCCGCACCGCCTCGCGCTCCAACTGTGTCTGCGCCGAGTCGCGCATCGCAAAACTCACCCCAGCCGAAGCAACGGCGATGATGGCTACGACCAGCAGCAGCTCCAGCAGCGTGAAGCCGCCACTATTGCCAACTTCCGATGTCCGCATTTTTGCCCTCGCCGCCTGCCTGGCCGTCAGAGCCGAATGACAGCACATCAATCTCGGCCTTCACGCCAGGGTTCAAATACAGGTACGCACGGCCCCACGGGTCGTTGGGCAGTTTGTCCAAATAGGGTTTCCAGTTGCCCGCCGCCGGCCCGCTGGTCGGCTTGGCAACCAAAGCTTGTAGGCCTTGCTCTGCGGTCGGAAAGCGTTGGTTGTCCAGCTTGTAGAGCTTCAAGGCCTGCATCAGGTTGTTGACATCGGTTTTGGCGGCGGTGGCGCGCGCATCATCGGCGCGATCCAGCACATTGGGCACGATCAAAGCGGCCAGCACGCCGATGATGACCAGCACCACCATCAGCTCGATCAAGGTAAACCCGCGTTCAAGGGGTCTGGGCCAACGGGACTGTTTATTTTGCATAGTAGACATGGACGTAGAAAGCTATGGAGTCCGCGAGCCTCGGGAAGTTCAGCTGCTGGGGGGCAGCGCGGCGAGGCTTGAATCATAATCGCCGCATGACATCTCACCCACAAAGCCCGTGGTTGCCGCACCTGGCGGCATTTGCTCTGGCCGCATTGGCCGCAGCCAGTGGTGTGTATTGGGGTTTAAAGTGGCCCGCGCAGAAACTGGACATCCAAGCTGCGCCTTTGGCCGCCCAAGAAGCACCTGCGATGGATCCTGTGGCACTGGCCCGCGTTTTGGGCGGCGGCCTACCAACGACAGTCGAGCAGCCGACGCCTGCCGTATCGGTTGCCGCTACTCGCTTGACCTTGGTGGGTGTGGTGGCAACCAGCAGACAGGCTGGTACTGCACTTATTTCCGTCGATGGGAAGCCCGCACGGCCCTACCGGGTGGGCGCCAAGGTGGAGGAGGGCCTGGTGCTGCACTCCGTAGGTCCGCGCCGCGCCTCACTGGCTGCCAGCGTGAATGGCCCGCCCAGCATGACAATCGAACTGCCTCTGCTCAACAAAAAGTAGCTGAAAAGCCGACTTTCAGGCCTTTGACATTAGCGAATTGCCCAAGGCAAAGACCGAGTTTGGCACACTTGCGCGTGGCGCGAAAACTTGAGGTTTGGCCTTTTTGAACACCCCGCGTTGCGCTGCCGCTGGCGCATCGGCCTTGAAGCCCTTGGCCAACTGCTCTAGCACCAGGCTGCGCAGCGTCACAGACTGCATGTAATCTTCCATGCGGGCATCAAAAGCATTCCAAAGTTGTTGAGTGACATCCGCAACGCCCTGGCAAGCGTTATTTTGTCCCGACTTTTGCATGACCATCACCTCTGAGCCAGCCTCCCGCGCCTGGCCTTCCACGGAGCCGATGATGTCTGCTACCGAGATCTCCTCGGCAAGATGCCCCAGCGCGTAGCCACCGCCAGGGCCGCGCGTGCTCTTGACCAAGCCGCTCGCGCGCAGCTTGCTGAACATCTGCTCCAAGTACGAGAGCGAAATCTGATGACGTGCAGAAATATCCGACAGTGCCACCGGGCCATTCTTCTGGCGCAGCGCAACATCCAGCATCGCGGTAACGGCAAATCGACCTTTGGTACTCAATCGCATTTGGATTTCTCCTGAAAATGCCACAACGGTGTGGCGAAACAAACTTTAAAGAAGATTTAACTTCGCGTAAATTCGTATTTTCAATAAAATAACTTCGAGAAAATCGAATGATAATAACCCTGTGACACTTCACCTTTCGTCCAGGTTCCGATGAATTTCAAACACTTACATTACTTCTGGGTAACAGCCAAGGCTGGCGGCATCATGCGCGCGGGCGAGCAGCTCCACACCACACCCCAAACCCTGTCTGGGCAAATCAAGTTGCTCGAAGAATGGTTGGGGCGAAAGCTGTTTCGCAAGAGTGGGCGCCAACTTGAGCTAACGGACGATGGCCGTGTGGCGCTGGGTTTTGCAGATCAGATTTTCGGGTTGGGGCACGACATGGAAGTCGCCCTGCGCGATGCGCGCGGTGGCCAGCGCGTGGTGGATTTCTCGGTCGGCATTGCGGACTCGGTCGCCAAATCAGTGGCCTATCGGCTGTTGGAGCCCGCGTTGTCCGTCGCCACGCCGGTTCGCCTGATTTGCACCGAGGGCAAGTTCAACGACCTGCTGGCGCAGTTGGCCGTGCAGAAGCTCGACTTGGTGATTGCCGACGAGCCCATGTCCCGGCGCATCAGCGTCAAAGCCTTCAACCACCCGCTGGGCAGCACGGCGATGAGTTTTTTCTGCACGCCAGCGCTCAAACGCCAGCTCAAAGGCGACTTTCCCCAGTGCCTCAATGATGCCCCCATGTTGATAAAAGGTGCCTCCGCATCTATTCGCCAACAGCTCGAAGGCTGGCTCACCCGCCACCAGATTCACCCCCATATCGTCGGCGAGTTTGACGACGGTGCCCTGATGACCGCCTTTGGCCGCGAAGGTCGTGGCGTGTTCCTCTCGCCCAGCGTGCTGGAAGCCGAAACCATCGCCCAATTCGGCGTGGAAGTGATCGGCCGAAGCACCGAGCTGGTCGAAGAGTTCTTCGCTGTGTCGGTCGAAAGGCGCATCACACACCCGTGTGTGGTGGCGATTACGGATGCGGCGAGGGGCCGGTTGTTTACGGCTTAAGGGTGGGTGAAGTCGGTCGACCGCTGTGTGCGGGAGAATTTCTGCTGCCGCGTGTACGGCAAACCTCGAGATTGCTTCTTTCTGACAAAAATTAACTCGTGAGTTAATTTTTATGGAAAAGTGTGCTGTTATGCTGATTTTATGAATAAAATGAGGTCTTAGCTCTCGAATATCATGCGCAAGTAGCTACTAATTATATAGCTATTTTGTTTTAGTTGACCATCGAAATTCAGTGAATGGCGTCATGAAGATGCCTAGCCGACTCACTGATTCAGCGCCTAAAACCGCTCATGCCCCGCCAGATACCGCCATTGCCCCAGCGGCAATTGCGTCATCGACACCCGCCCGATGCGGATGCGTTTCAGGGTTTTGATCTCTAGGCCGACGCGCTCGAACAGGTAGGCAATCAAGCCGGGGTGGGAGCCTTTGACGGCTACGCGCAGGATGGTGGTGGTGTCGGATGTGCTGCTGGCGCTGACCTTCACGCTGGGCAGCGGCTTGCCGTCGTCGAGCAGGCCTTGGTTGAGGCGCTTTAGGATTTCGGGTGCTACGCTGCCTGCCACCTCGGCCATCAGTTCTTGCTCGATCAGGTGCGCGTCTTCCGCGAGTTTGCGTGATACGCGCCAGTCTTGCGTGAAGACGACCAGGCCGCTGGCGGCGGCTTCCAGCGCTAGGCCGGGCTCGAGTTTTGAGAAATGGCGTTTGAGCTGGCGCACGCCTGACGCATCGTTGGCAAAGTGAGTCGAAGCGTTCAACAGTTGTTGCGCTGATTTGATGTTGTTGCGGCCTGTGTTCGGTGGGGCGATGGCATCAAAACCCGGCGGCTTATGCAGCAGCAGCGTGACGGCGGCAAGCTCCATCAGGCTGGCGTTTTTGTCGATTTCAACGCGCTGATCGGTCACCCTGGCTTGTGGCTCCTCAACGACTTGGCCGTTGACGCGAACCCAGCCGCCTTCAATGTACTGCTCGGCTTCGCGGCGCGAGCAGTTCTTCAATGCGGCGACGCATTTGGCCAGGCGTTGGCCTGCGTCGGGGAGGGGGGCTTTCATGCGAGGATGTTAACGCTCTGCTCCCAATGTCAGGTCAGCGCCACGTCAGCGGATCAAGCCGATAGAAACGGGCAAGCTCCTGGTACAGCGCTGAATGCTCCTGGGCCATGCGGGCGGGTCGCTCAAAGAAGACTTCGGAGATCACCGCAAAAAACTCTGCGGGGTCGGTGGCGCCGTAGTCGCTGAACAGCGGTTCTTGCGGTGCGTGTTCCTGCGTCTGCCCGGTGCCTTCGATTCCCGCGTACCGCACGGGTTCATGTCGAAACCGAATGCGCGCCTGCAAGGCTCGGTACTCGTCATTGAGCACTTGCGACCAGCGGTGGTAGTGCGCGCGCCGCGCCAGCAGGGGGGCGCCATTGGCTGCGCCTTTTTCTTGATCGAGCTGATGCGCGAATTCGTGGATCACGACGTTGTTGCCATCATCCGGCACAGCCGCACCTTCCAGCGTGTCGTGCCATGACAAAACCACCTGCCCGTTAGACCATGACTCGCCTGAGAGTACTTGGCGACCAGAGTGCTTGATGCCAGCGCCATCGGTATGCTCGCGCTTCACGACGAAGCTGTTGGGGTACACCAAGATTTGGCGCAGCTCGGGGTAGTAGAAACTCGGCCGGTTCAAAATCAGCAGGCAGGCTTGCGCGGCAACAGTGACGCGGATGTCATCGTCGATCTCCAGCCCATCGCAGCCGATGAACGCCTTCTCGGCCAGAAACACCTGGACATGCGCTTTGAGCTGGAGCTGCAAATCGGCCGGCATTGTGCGCACGTAAGGCACGCGGCGCTTCAAAATGTCGCGCCACTCAGCAGGGAAGGGTCGCGCGCGGATGCGCTGGCGTTTGCGTTCGGTCAGCCACGGCTGCCCAATCAGCCAGAGCAAAAACAGCAGTGCCAAAGAGAAAAATACAACTGCCGCCATGGGCTGCCTGGTGAAGAGTTCAACAGCTTCCTAGCTGGGCATTGGGTAGGGAATTTTCAAGGCTGCATCGCCTCAATCCGCTGCACATGCGCCAACAGCGAACGTTTGGCGACGGGCCACAGGCGGGGCGAGACATCGTCATACGCTTTGGCCACCCAGTCGTCCATCGTGCCGGCGGGGTTGCCTTGCATCACGGCGACGATTTTGGCTTCGCGCTTGAGGCGATGTGCTTTGAGGTGGCTGATCGCGGCCTTCGCGCTGCCCAGCACGTAGCCGTGCGCGGGCAGGATGAAGTGGATCTGATGCGCGTCGCATGCGCTGCTCAACGCATCCAGCGAGTCCAGATAGTGCGTCATGTCGCCATCCGGTGGATCAACCACCGTCGTGCTGCCGTTCAGGATGTGATCGCCACTGAGCAGAAGGCCGTCTTCCACCAGCACCAGGCACAGGTGGTTGGCGGCGTGGCCGGGGGTGTGGATGACTTTGAGTGTATGTGCAGGGCCTGAGCCGTCTGGTGTGATGAGCGTTAACAGCTCCTGATGGGCCAGCGCGCGGTCTGGCGTGAAGTCTGAGTTGGCGCGTGCCGTGGGCAGGCTTGCCAGCCCGAGAATCGGAGGCGTGCCGTGTCCCGCCTTCACACACAGCGCCTGCAAAGGCTT
>JANOTO010000342.1:0-5061 GCA_031416395.1 Rhodoferax sp.
GATTGGTACATGGTGTTCGCTTTCTTAAAATGCCGACGGGTTTTTGTCGATCATCATAGGATGCCCTGCGGGCGCATCACGAATAAATTTCGTTGCCACCTTTACGGAAGGCTTCGGATTTTTCTTCAAAGCCGCTGTTGACTTGCTGAATCGGAATCACTCCTGGCACAGCCAGCGTAGTGCTGGCCGGGTTCAGGCGCGCAAATTCACGCACTTCCTGCGATATCTTCATCGAGCAGAATTTTGGCCCGCACATGGAGCAGAAATGCGCCACCTTGGCGTTTTCCTTGGGCAGGGTTTCGTCGTGGTAGGCCATCGCCGTGTCCGGGTCAATTGCCAGGCGAAACTGGTCTTCCCAGCGGAACTCAAAACGCGCTTTGGATACCGCGTTATCCCACATCTGCGCCCCTGGGTAGCCCTTGGCAAGGTCGCCCGCGTGAGCGGCGATTTTGTAGGCGATCAGGCCCTGTTTTACGTCGTCGCGGTTAGGCAGGCCCAGATGCTCTTTGGGGGTGACGTAGCACAACATGGCGGTGCCATACCAGCCGATGTTGGCCGCGCCCATGGCCGAGGAGATATGGTCATAACCGGGGGAGATGTCTGTGATCAGCGGGCCCAGGGTGTAGAAGGGCGCTTCAAAACAGGCTTCCAACTGCTTCTCAACGTTTTCTTTCACCAGTTGCAGGGGCACATGGCCAGGGCCTTCGATCATCACCTGGACGTCATGTTTCCAGGCGATCTGGGTGAGCTCGCCCAGCGTGTGCAATTCGGCAAATTGGGCTTCGTCGTTGGCATCGGCAATCGAACCGGGGCGCAGTCCATCGCCCAGGGAGAAACACACGTCGTACGCCTTCATGATCTCGCAGATCTCGTCAAACCGTTCGTACAAAAAACTCTCTTTGTGGTGCGATAGGCACCACTTGGCCATGATCGAGCCACCGCGCGAAACGATGCCAGTGAGACGCGTGGCCGTGAGCGGCACGTAGGCCAGCCGCACCCCTGCGTGGATGGTGAAGTAGTCCACGCCCTGCTCAGCCTGCTCAATGAGGGTGTCGCGAAAGATATCCCAGGTTAGATCTTCGGCCTTGCCATTGACCTTTTCAAGCGCCTGGTAGATCGGCACCGTACCAATCGGCACCGGCGAGTTGCGCAGAATCCATTCGCGGGTTTCGTGGATGTTCTCCCCGGTGGAGAGGTCCATCACCGTGTCAGCACCCCAGCGGATCGCCCAAACCAGTTTGTCCACCTCTTCTTCGATCGACGAGGTGACGGCGGAGTTGCCAATATTGGCGTTGACCTTGATCAGGAAGTTGCGCCCGATGATCATCGGCTCGCTTTCTGGGTGGTTGATGTTGTTGGGGATCACCGCACGGCCTCTGGCCACCTCGCTGCGAACAAACTCAGCCGTGATGTCCTTCGGAATCGCTGCATCGAAAGAATGGCCGCGTTTGGGCATGCGCTCGGTGGCCAGGCGTTCGGCCAATTGCGCGCGCACCAGGTTTTCACGAATGGCGATGAACTCCATTTCGGGGGTGATGCGCCCCAAGCGCGCGTAGTGCATTTGCGACACATTCATGCCCGCCTTGGCACGGCGCGGCACGGGCGCATGCGCCATGCGCAGGGCCGCAAGCTGCGGGTTGTTCAGGCGTTCGCGCCCATACGCGCTGCTGATGCCAGCCAGCGCTTCAGTGTCCTGCCGTTCGTTGATCCATACGCCACGCAGCGGCGACAACCCTCGAGTGATGTCGATGGTGGCGGCTGGGTCGGTGTAAACGCCCGACGAATCAAAAAGGCGCAGGGGCGGATTGGCCTCGCGGCGGGTGTGCTGGCCTTCAGCTACCAGGGTGTCTGTCAGGGTCACCTCGCGAAAGGGCACGCGAATGTCGGGCCGCGAGCCTTCCATGTAAATCTTCGCAGAACCCGGGAAAGGGGTGCGCGTGATGCGGCTGGCAAGGTCGGCGGTGTCAACGGTCAATGCGGTTTTAGCCATGGCAGGTCTCCAGTATTTCAGTTGGTGAAGGTGCCTGCCCGGGAGCCGCGAATGCCTTCGTGTGAGGGAGGCGTCGGGGGCCGAAAGCGTTGTTCCCTACGCGGGTATGACCCCGATCAGGTTCAGCGGGTCTCGCATTATTGCGATCTCAGCCCCAAAACAGAACATTTGGGGCACCCCGACAAGCTGATGCGATTGTATAGAGCGCAGGTATGTGCCGTTGCATCATTCGCGTACGTGCACCGCCCGCTAGCCAATCACCTCATCAAACGTCGACTCAAAAAACCGCAGCCGGTTGCGCCCTTTGGCTTTGGCCTCGTACATCGCCATGTCGGCCTGGCGCAGCACATCAGCCGGGCTTTTTTCTGCCCCGGTGAATAAGGTGGCGCCTATGCTGGGCGTGCTGCTGTGGCGGTGCGGCCCCAAGTCGTACGGCTCGTTCAACGCGGTCAATATCTTCTGCCCCACTTGGGTGGCGTGCAGCTTGGCATCGCTCTGGCTTTCGCTCAGGTCGGCAATCAGCACGACAAATTCATCACCCCCAATGCGCGCCACGGTGTCCACTGCGCGCACGTTCTTGAGGATGCGCTGGGCCACCTGTTGCAACAACTGGTCGCCCACCTCGTGGCCCAGCGTGTCGTTCAGATGTTTGAACTTGTCCAGATCCAAAAACAGCAGGGCGCCGCTGCGCTTGTGGCGCGCGCTGGACAGCAAAGCCTGTTGCAGCCGGTCGACCAGCAGGCGCCGGTTGGGCAGACCCGTCAACGCGTCTTGAAAGGCCATTTGACGGATGGCTTCGTCCGCGCTTTTTCGGGCGGTGATGTCCATCAGCGTGCCCACCACGCGCAGCGGCTCGCCCGTCAGGCTGCTTTGCACCACCTTGCCCCGGCTGCTCAGCCACAGCCAGCGGCCATCGTGGTGCGGCGCGCGGAACTCAGCTTCGAAAAACAGCGTTTGATTCGCCAAGTGGCGATGCATCTCCTGCAGCGCCTGCGGCAGGTCATCCGGGTGCACCCACTGCGTCCAGGAGGTGCTGTTTTGCACATCCAGCGCGCGCAGGCCCAAGATGGCGCGGGCACGTGAGTCCATCTCGAAGCGCATCGATTCCTCAGGCCCCATTGTCTGTGCCCATACCCCCAGCTCGGCACTGATGAGTGCCAGCTCAAACTGCTCGCTGACATCGCGCAGTTGGTTCTCTGAGCGCTTGCGATCCGTGATGTTGCGGGCCATGCCCAGCTCGGCAATCAGCTGCCCAACGGCGTTGCGCATGGGGGTTTTAATGATCTCAAACATGCCCGTGATGCCCATGCCACCGGGGCTCGGAAGCTCCTCTTCGAAGCTGGCGATCTGCCCGCTGCCCAGGGTGCTCTGATCTGTGCGGGCCAGCCGCAGCGCGACTTCATTGCCAGGGAAGTGGGCGTCTGACTTGCCGATAATCTGCGCGGCGGAGTGACCAAAGTGATGCTCAAACGCGGCGTTACACGCCTGGTAAGTGCCGCCTGCGTCTTTGAGCCAAACCAGGTCGGGAATGGTCTGAACGACGGCATTCAGCAGCATCGCCTTGTCGCTGAGCTGCTCCATCAGCAGGTCGGCGTGGCCGGGGTCGGCGAGGTTCGGCTCACTGATCTCTTCGACCGTACCTTCAAAATACTTCACGATGCCCTGGTAGTCGGTCACCGCATGTGCGTGCTGCCGTACCCAGATGATCTCGCCGGTTTTGAGGCGGTGAATCTCGGCGGTGAAATCTGTCACCTTGCCGGTGCTCGACATCAGAGCCGCAAACTGCGCCGTACGTTCGTCCAGCAAATAGCCCGGAGCCCCCGGAGCGTTGGCAGCCTTCAATAATTCAGCCTCGCTCACAAAGCCGTGCAGACTCGCCAGCGCCATGTTGGCGCGCAGCAGCCGACCTTCGGGCGACGCGCGATAGGCACCCAGCGTCAGCAGGTCAAAGAACGATGAAAAATTGTCGAGTGCCATCGTGGCAGCGTGGGCGCTGATTCATAGACCACCAGTCTAGCCCTCAAGCTGATAAAACCGTGTGCACTTTGCCGCAGAATTGGGGCCTAAAAACCCGCTAGATGCGCGCCGAATAAGGGTTTGCGGGCTGCGCGATATCGAAAAAGGCGCAAAACCTTACAATCAAGGGTTACCCGAACCCCTATGAACGCACCCGTTGATGTCTCCTTTTTCGCGCGCGCCGCAAAGCCGCTGACCAGCTACCGCAAATACTGGGCAGCCCGCTTCGGCACGGCCAGGTTTTTGCCGATGTCGCGCAAGGAGATGGACGTGCTCGGCTGGGACAGTTGCGACATCATCTTGGTGACGGGCGATGCCTATGTCGATCACCCCAGCTTCGGCATGGCCGTCATTGGCCGAATGCTGGAGGCGCAGGGCTTTCGCGTCGGCATCATCGCGCAACCCGACTGGACCAGCGCCGAGGCCTTCAAAGCGCTTGGCAAGCCCAACCTGTTCTGGGGCGTGACGGCCGGCAACATGGACAGCATGATCAACCGCTACACGGCTGATCGCAAAATCCGCAGTGATGATGCCTACACCCCTGGCGATGTGGGTGGCAAGCGGCCCGACCGCGCTGCCATCGTCTACAGCCAGCGCTGCCGCGAGGCGTTCAAAGACGTGCCGATCATTCTGGGCGGCATTGAAGGCAGCTTGCGCCGCATCGCTCACTACGATTATTGGAGCGACAAAGTCCGACGCAGCATTGTGGTCGATGCCAAGTGCGATTTACTCTTGTACGGCAACGCCGAGCGTGCGATTGTCGAGATCGCGCACCGCCTGGGTGCGCGCGAGCCGGTACACACCATCACCGACGTGCGCGGCACCGCCTTTGTGCGCAGGCCCGATGACGAGACGCGCCTGGGCTGGTTTGAAATTGATTCGACCGATGTCGACGCGCCGGGTCGGGTGGAGTCGCACATCAACCCCTACCAGACCACCTCCGAGCAGGCAGCCGGGCAGGGCAGCACCTGTGCGAAGGAAGATGCTGAAAATGCGAACAGCGTCAATGCTCCTGTTAATGTAGCTGGTTATGCAGAAGATACGAGAGCTAAGGG
>JANOTO010000343.1:0-11515 GCA_031416395.1 Rhodoferax sp.
GCACAGCATGGGTGCGTGCAGATGGACGCCCAACAGCCTCTCCTTCAATTTATAAACAGATTCACCAAGGAAACATCACATGATTAATCGACGCGCATCATTTGGCCTATTGGCTACAGCTTCTCTGGCATTGGCTTCAAAGGCTTCTGCGCAGTCTGCAAACAGTTGCGCGGTATTCACACCTGCATCGCAGGCAAGCGCCACGCCCGAGAGCGCCTTGCAGCGCCTCAAGGATGGCAATGCGCGTTTTGTCTCGGGAAGCACAGTGAACTGCGACTTGAGGATGCAAGTCAAAGATACCGCCACTCAGCAGTCACCAGTGGCCGTCGTGGTGGGCTGTATTGACAGCCGCGTTCCACCTGAGATGGTTTTTGACCAGCGCTTGGGTGATATTTTTGCTGCGCGAATTGCGGGCAATTTCGTCAACACAGACATTCTGGGCAGTCTTGAATTCGCGACAAAGGCCGCGGGCGCAAAACTGATCGTTGTTCTTGGCCATACGGAGTGCGGCGCTGTCAAGGGGGCAGTCGATAACGTCAAGCTGGGCAATCTGACGGCCATGCTGGGCAACATCCGCCCGTCCCTGGAAAAGCTGAATTACAGCGGCGTTGCCACATCCAAGGACAAGGTACTTGTGCAAAAGCTGGCAGATCAAAATGCGCAAGATGCCGTCGCGCTCATCATGCGAAAAAGTGAAGTCATTGCCGAAATGGTCGCACAAGGCAAAGTCAAAATCGTCTCTGCCATGCACAATATTTCGACCGGTCAAGTCAGCTGGTTTGCTTGACCGTGCGAACACTCAAGTCTTCAGCTTGATGTCATCTGCGATCTTTTGCACAAAGGCATCAAGCGGTATCACGCCGAGGTCAATATTGCCCCGGGCGCGCACTGCAACGGCACCAGCTTCTTTCTCTTTGTCACCCACGACAAGGATGTAAGGGGGCTTTTGCATCGAATGTTCGCGGATTTTTCGCGTTATTTTCTCGTTGCGCAGGTCGGTGATGACCCTAAGGTCTTGATTCGGCAGTGATTTCCGAAGTTTTGCGGCAATTTCGCGACAATATTCGCTCTGAGAGTCGGTGATATTGAGCACCGCCACCTGCACCGGAGCCAGCCAAGTCGGCAGCGCACCGGAGTGCTCTTCGATCAAAATCCCGATAAAACGCTCCAGACTGCCGACGATGGCGCGGTGCAGCATGACCGGGCGGTGGCGTGCGCCGTCCTCCCCGACATACTCGGCGCCCAGGCGCTCGGGCATGGAGAAATCCACCTGCATGGTGCCGCATTGCCACTGGCGGCCAATCGCGTCTTTCAGCGTATATTCGATCTTCGGGCCGTAAAACGCACCGTCGCCCGGCGCGATTTCAAACTCGCAACCCGAGGCGCGCAGGCAGGCTATCAGCGCTGCCTCGGCCTTGTCCCAGCTTTCATCGGAACCAATGCGCGCCTCGGGCCGTGTTGCCACCTTGTAGATGATGTTCTTGAAGCCAAAATCGGCGTAGACCTTTTGCAAGAGTGCTGTGTAGGCCACGCACTCCGCCAAGATTTGATCTTCAGTGCAAAAGATGTGGCCATCGTCCTGCGTGAACGCGCGCACACGCATGATGCCGTGCAGTCCGCCCGTGGGCTCGTTACGATGGCATTGACCAAACTCGCCGTACCGCAGCGGCAGATCGCGGTAGCTCTTGATGCCCTGGTTGAAGATGATGATGTGGCCAGGACAGTTCATCGGCTTCAGGGCGTAGTCGCGCTTCTCGGATTCCGTCGTGAACATCGCGTCGCGGTACTTGTCCCAGTGGCCAGTTTTCTCCCACAGACCCTTGTCCAGAATCTGCGGGCCTTTGACCTCCTGGTAGCCGTTGTCTTGGTAGACCTTGCGCATGTACTGCTCCACGCCCTGCCACAGCGTCCAGCCCTTGGGGTGCCAAAACACAGTGCCGGGCGAATGCTCGTCGATATGGAACAAATCCAGTTCGCGGCCCAGCTTGCGGTGATCGCGCTTTTCGGCTTCTTCGAGCATCGTCAAATGCGCTTGCAACTCGTCTTTGGTGGCCCAGGCCGTGCCGTAGATGCGCTGCAGCATTTCATTGCGATGGTCACCGCGCCAGTAGGCACCCGCCAGTTTCATCAGTTTGAAGTGCCTCAGCTTGCCGGTACTGGGCACGTGTGGGCCACGGCACAGGTCCTCAAAATCGCCCTCGCGGTACAGCGACACGTCCTCGCCCGCTGGAATCGCACCGATGATCTCGGCCTTGTAGTGCTCGCCCAGACTCTTGAAATACGCCACAGCCTCGTCGCGCGGCAGTACGCGGCGCGTGACGGGCTCGTCTTTGTTCGCAAGCTCGGTCATCTTCTTCTCGATGGCGACCAGGTCGTCCAGCGTGAACGGGCGCTTGTAGGAGAAGTCGTAGAAAAAACCGTTCTCGATCACCGGGCCGATGGTGACCTGCGCATCGGGGAACAGCGCTTTGACCGCATACGCCAGCAAGTGCGCCGTGGAGTGACGAATCACCTCAAGCCCGTCCGCGTCTTTGGCGGTGATGATGGACAACGGGATGTCGCGTTCGATGACAAAGCTGGTGTCGACGACTTTGCCGTCCACCTTGCCCGCCAGCGCCGCCTTGGCCAAGCCTGCCCCAATGGACGCTGCCACCTCAGCCACTGTAACCGGGCCTGGGTAATCGCGCTTCGAGCCGTCTGGGAGTGTGATTTGAATCATGATGAAAACCTGCTGAAATTGGATCTGAATAAGTGAAGGCGAAAAAAAACGCGGTACTTGCCGCGCTTTACTTCTGTTTGTGTAGCTGCTAACGCATCAAGCGCGCGCAGCCGCAACCTGATGGCTTACGAATACTCTGCTGTTGTAGTTCGCGGTGTCATAACCAGGTTGCCTTTCTCGCTCTTGTTCAAATAGTGACTTGCGCACAATCAATATGGTGGGCGGTGGAGGTTTCGAACCTCCGACCCCAGCAGTGTGAATGCTGTGCTCTACCCCTGAGCTAACCGCCCTGATTGAACCCCGTCGCGAGCCGAAGCCGCGCCGAGTCAAGCCCCGAATTATGCCATATTGCTATTGCGGGATTAAGGCTTGGGTCAGGCGGCTATCCGCCAAACAGTTTTGCCACCGCTTGACTTGTCGATTTGCTTAAGCACCTCTTCGTGAGCTACGCTCTCTGATTCGCTGGCCAGTACGACGGCGAGATCGAAAGTCCGCAGATCGACTTTGACCTGGTGGTTACCCGCCTCGCTCGCTGCGGGCGTGTCGATCAGCAGCGCATCTTGCCCGCGCGTGAGATTGATGTATACATCAGCAAGCAGCTCGGCATCCAGCAGCGCGCCATGCAGAGTGCGGCCAGAGTTGTCTACGCCCAGGCGATCGCACAGGGCATCCAGGCCATTGCGCTTACCGGGGTACATTTCCTTGGCCATGGCCAGGCTGTCGGTCACGCTGGCGACGAACTGCTTGAAGACGGGACGACCCAGCAGTTGCATTTCTTTGTTCAAAAAGCCCAGATCAAACGGCGCGTTGTGGATGACGACATTGGCACCCTTGATGTAGTCCAGCAGCTCATCAGCGACCGCCTCAAACTTGGGCTTGTCGCGCAAAAATTCGGTCGTGATGCCATGGACTTTCAGCGCTTCTTCGTGGCTGTCGCGCCCAGGATTGACGTAGAAATGTTTGTTGTTGCGGGTCAACTTGCGGTTGACCATCTCGACGCAGCCGATCTCAATGATGCGGTCGCCTTGGTCGGGGGATAGGCCGGTAGTCTCAGTGTCTAAAAAAACCTGACGCATGATCAATGCAACTCTTTTGCGTGATTGATCGTGTATTTTGGAATCTCCACGGTGACGTCTTTTTGAGCGAGGATAGCTTGGCACGAAAGACGCGAATTGGGCTCCAAGCCCCAGGCTCGGTCCAATAGGTCTTCTTCGTTTTCATCAAGTGCATTGAGCGACGCAAAGCCCTCGCGCACGATGACATGGCAGGTGGTGCAGGCGCAGCTCATGTCGCAGGCGTGTTCGATATCGATGTGGTTGTCCAGCAGCGCTTCGCAGATGGAAGTGCCGGCCGGTGCGCTCACCTCGGCCCCATTGGGGCAGTATTCAGGATGCGGCAGGATTTTGATGATGGGCATGCTTTTCTAATTGCTCGAATCAAACGGTGCTGATGTTTTTCCCGGCCAGGGCGGTTTGAATGCCACGGTTCATGCGGGCAGCGGCAAAGGCCTCGGTGCCGTCGGCCAACGCTTTGGTCGATGCTTCAATGTCACTCGCATAGACCGATGACGCGGCAACCACACGAAGAGATGCCGTCAACCCATCAATATCCCTGCGCTCTTCGTTTGAGAGCAGATTTGCATCGGCATTGAGCGCACTGTCGATGGCCAACAGCATGCGGTCAGCATCCACTTTCGCCTCGGCCAACGCACGGGCCTTCATATCCACTTCGGCGGTGGTAAAGCTGTCTTGAAGCATTTTTGCAATCACGTCGTCGCCCAGGCCGTAGCTGGGTTTGACATTAATTTGCGCTTCCACGCCACTGACCTGCTCGCGCGCCGAGACGTTCAACAAGCCATCCGCATCGACTGTGAACGTGACACGGATACGCGCCGCACCAGCCACCATCGGTGGAATGCCGCGCAGCTCAAAACGGGCCAAACTGCGGCAGTCCGCCACCAGGTCGCGCTCACCCTGCACCACATGCAGCGCCAGCGCGGTTTGGCCATCTTTGTAGGTGGTGAAATCTTGCGCCATGGCCGTGGGGATGGTCTGATTGCGCGGCACGATGCGCTCAGCCAAACCGCCCATGGTTTCGATGCCAAGCGACAGCGGAATCACATCCAACAGCAACAAATCGCCCGACGGGTTGTTGCCCGCAAGTTGATTGGCCTGAATCGCCGCACCGAGCGCCACCACTTCATCCGGGTTCACATTTGTCAACGGCTCTTTGCCGAAGAATTCTGCAACCGCACGACGTACCTGCGGCATGCGCGTGGAGCCACCGACCATCACTACGCCTTGAATGTCATCCGGCATGAGTTTCGCGTCACGAAGCGCCTTGCGCACGGCGGTCATAGTTTGAGCAGTTAAGTTCGCCGTGGCTTCTTCAAACTTGCCACGCTCTACATCAAGCTCAACGTCGGTTGCCAAAAATGAAAGGTCTATTGCTACTCTGTTTGAATCGGACAGTGCTTCCTTGCACGCGCGGGCTGCGGACTTGATTGCCGCTTTCTCACCGGCAGACTTTGCTTGAACGCCCACTTGCGCCAGCACCCATTCAGCCAGCGCCTGGTCGTAATCATCGCCGCCCAAACTTGAGTCACCACCCGTCGCAATCACTTCAAAAACGCCTTGGCTCAAGCGCAGAATCGAGATGTCAAACGTACCTCCGCCCAAGTCATAAATCGCATAAACGCCTTCACTGGCATTGTCCAACCCGTAGGCAATCGCCGCTGCGGTGGGCTCATTGATGAGACGCAACACATTCAAGCCTGCCAGCTTGGCCGCGTCTTTGGTGGCTTGGCGCTGGGCATCGTCAAAATACGCAGGCACGGTGATCACCGCGCCAAAAACATCGTCGTTGAAGGTGTCTTCGGCGCGGTAGCGCAGAGTCGCCAAGATATCGGCACTGACCTCGACAGGCGATTTTTCACCCGCAACGGTTTGCAAACCCAGCATGCCTTTGTGATCGATGAACCGATACGGCAGTTTGGCAGAATCTTTCACATCGGCCAGACTGCGGCCCATAAAGCGCTTGGCTGAAGCGATTGTGTTTTCGGGGTCAGTTGCTGTGGATGCAAGTGCATCAAAACCGATTTTGCGTTTGTCATCCGCCATGTAGCGCACGACAGATGGCAGCAGAACTCGCCCCGCTTCATCCGGCAGACACTCGGCCACGCCGCTGCGCACGGCGGCGACCAGTGAATGCGTCGTGCCCAGATCAATGCCCACTGCGACGCGCCGCTCATGAGGTTTGGGCGACTGGCCAGGTTCGGAAATTTGCAGGAGCGCCATGAGTTAGGGAAGCTAAGTAAGTATTCGTTCAGGGGGTCAAAGGAGGCGGCTGAACTGCGATTCCAGCTCGTCGAGGCGCTTTTCAACATCTGACGCAAAACGATCCAGGAACATGAGCGCCCGCACCTGACCGACAGCGGCCGGGTAGTCACGCGCCTGATCCAGCAGTAATTCACATTTTTGAAGCAGCTCTCGTTTTGAATCTGAAAGCTCAGAGGTTATTTCATAAACATCGTCGAGGCTCATCGCCTCCTCCAAGCTCTCACGCCATTGCATTTGCTGCATCAAGAAATCAGCGGGCATCGCCGTGTTGTTCTCGGCATTCACGGGTGAGCCATTCAATTCGCAAAGGTAGGCGGCGCGCTTCAACGGATCTTTGAGGCGCTGATACGCTTCATTGATGCGTACCGACCATTGCATCGCGACGCGCTGCGCACTGGCACCCTGGGCTGCGAACTTGTCGGGATGCGCTTCGCGCTGTAGCTCTTTCCAGCGTGCGTCAATGGCTGAGCGGTCTTGCGCAAACTGCTGAACCAGCGCGAACAACTCAAAATCATTGGATTGCAGGCTGGGCAGGCTCACAGCACTTTCTCCATCAACGGTTTTTCCATGAAGACGCTGACAAAGCCTTCCGCGTAGCCGCCAAAACTGCCGCGCACTGAGTAGCCACAGCGCTCGTAAAGGCGAAGCGCCTCCGGTTGACGCACACCCGATTCCAGCAGCAAGCGCGTGATACCTTCGCTGCGCGCGACGGCTTCCAGGTGATTCAGAATTTTCTCGGCGATACGGTACCCGCGCGCTTCGGGTTTGACGAACATGCGTTTGATCTCGCCGTAGGTACCCTCTTCGTCAATCATGCGCCGCATCGCACCACAGCCCATAGCTTCGCCATTCTCACCCGCCTCCCAGGCGGCAATGAACGTAACCGACGGGTGCGTCAACGCTTGTGGATCGAGGATGTGATTGATTTCTGGCGGGAATTCGTCGACCGGGTAGATGCGGTAAAGGTAAGCGTCCAGCTCAACCAGCAGCGGGGCGACGCGGGGGTCTAACGGACTGCTGGTTTGGACGACGACTGAAGCCGCATCAAACACGAAACGATTCACCGCAGCCGCACTTATCGCGTTCATTGGGGTTGTTGAATTTGAAGCCTTCATTGAGGCCCTCGCGCGTGAAATCGAGCTGCGTGCCGTCGATGTAGGCCAGGCTCTTAGGATCGACCAAAACCTTCACACCATAGCCTTCGAAGACGATGTCTTCCGGTGCCAGCTCGTCCACATACTCCAACGTGTACGCAAGGCCCGAGCAGCCCGTCGTTTTTACACCCAGGCGCACACCCACGCCCTTGCCTCGTTTGGTGAGGTAGCGGTTGACGTGGCGGGCAGCAGCCTCTGTAACAGTAACTGGCATGTTAGGCGGCTTGGGGGACTTCTTTTTGCACGGCGTGCGGTGAAAGGTGCTTTTTCTTGTAGTCATCCACCGCTGCCTTGATGGCATCTTCGGCAAGGATGGAACAATGAATTTTAACGGGTGGCAAGGCCAACTCTTCGGCAATCTGGCTGTTTTTCAGCGCAGCGGCCTGATCCAGCGTTTTGCCCTTGACCCACTCCGTCACCAGCGATGACGATGCAATCGCCGAGCCGCAACCGTAAGTCTTGAAGCGTGCATCCTCGATCACGCCCGTCAACGGGTTGACCTTGATTTGCAGCTTCATCACGTCGCCGCAAGCCGGTGCGCCGACCATGCCGGTGCCCACCGTGTCGTCGCCTTTTTCAAAGCTGCCGACGTTGCGGGGGTTTTCGTAGTGATCAACGACTTTTTCAGAATATGCCATTTGGTTTACCTCTTAAATCTTTAATGCGCCGCCCACTGGATGGTGGATATGTCAATGCCCTCTTGAAACATATCCCACAACGGACTCAACTCACGCAGACGCGCCACGTTGACTTTGATGGTGTCCACTGCGTAATCAATATCGGCCTCGGTCGTCCAGCGGCCAATCGTCATGCGAAGGCTGCTATGAGCCAGTTCGTCGCTGCGGCCCAGGGCACGCAGCACATAGCTCGGTTCGAGCGACGCAGACGTGCAGGCCGATCCTGACGACACCGCCAGGCCTTTGATACCCATGATCAACGACTCGCCTTCGACGTAGTTGAAGCTCATGTTCAGGTTATGCGGCACACGCTTCGTCTCGTGGCCGTTGATGAAGACTTGCTCCACATCTTTCAGACCCGCCAGCATGCGGTCATGCAGCGCCTTGATACGAATATTCTCAGCGTGCATTTCGTCTTTGGCGATGCGGTAGGCCTCGCCCATGCCCACAATCTGGTGCGTAGGCAGTGTGCCTGAACGCATGCCGCGCTCATGCCCACCACCGTGCATTTGCGCCTCGATGCGGATGCGCGGCTTGCGACGCACGAACAGCGCGCCAATCCCTTTTGGGCCATAGGTTTTGTGCGACGTGAGGCTCATCAGATCAACCGGCAGCGTAGCCATGTCGATGTCAACCCGGCCCGTGGCTTGCGCCGCGTCGACGTGGAATATGACGCCCTTCTCGCGGCAGATATTTCCGATGGCTTCTATGTCTTGAATCACGCCAATTTCGTTGTTGACGAACATGACGCTGGCCAAAATCGTGTCGGGTCGAATCGCGGCTTTGAACACCTCCAGGTCGACCATGCCGTCCTCTTGCACGTCAAGGTAAGTGGCCTCAAAACCTTGCCGCTCCAACTCACGGTAGGTGTCCAGCACGGCTTTGTGCTCGGTCTTCACTGTGATGAGGTGCTTGCCCTTCGTTTTGTAGAAGTTGGCTGCACCCTTCAATGCCAGGTTGTTGGACTCGGTCGCGCCCGATGTCCAGACGATCTCGCGCGGGTCTGCACCAATGAGCGCGGCAACCTGCTCACGGGCTTTTTCAACGGCCGCTTCTGCCTCCCAACCCCAGGCGTGGCTGCGCGATGCCGGGTTGCCAAAGTGTTGGCGCAGCCAGGGGATCATGGCATCCACCACGCGCTCGTCGCACGGGTTGGTGGCGCTGTAGTCCATATAGATGGGGAAGTGGGGGGTGGTGCTCATGGCTGGCTGGCTTGTTGCTGGCGGTGTGCTGACTGATCGTTAATGGAAAGGACTGCGAGTTACAACTTGGCAAACGAGTTACCAAGGGCAAACACCGAGTTCGGCGCATTGATGCGAATCGGTTTGCTGATGGGCATTGCCGAAATGGCGCGCTTGATCATTGGCTTGTCTTCGATCTGCAAGCCCTTGGCGAGCTGCTCGTCCACCAGCTTTTGCAGGCTGACTGAGTCCAAAAACTCGACCATGCGCACGTTGAGCGATGCCCAAAGGTCATGCGTCATGCAGCGCGCGCCCTCGCCCAGGCAGTTTTCTTTGCCGGCGCAGTGGGTGGCGTCAATCGGCTCGTCGACGGACACAATGATGTCTGCTACAGTAATCTCCGCTGCCTTGCGCGCCAGCGTGTAGCCGCCGCCGGGGCCACGGGTTGATTCGACCAACTCGTGGCGGCGCAGCTTGCCAAAGAGCTGCTCCAAATAGGAAAGCGAAATTTGCTGGCGCTGGCTTATAGCCGCCAACGTCACCGGCCCGCTGCTTTGGCGCAGGCCCAAATCAATCATCGCAGTGACCGCAAAACGGCCTTTGGTGGTGAGACGCATGGAGAGACTCCTTGGTTACATAATTACTGAACGGTCTGTTGGACACGTGTCTGAGTAATAAGTTCAAGTATAGCAATAACCTATTGTTTTTGTCGGGTATGGGGATCGAATCTCCATGATGATGACAGGGTGAGATTGCGTGCCCCGTGCCATAGAGCCACGATTAGAATACCCCATTACCACGTAATACTTTTCACAAACTGAGGCGCACATGTACTCCACCATGACGAGCAAGGGTCAAGTCACCATCCCAGCAGCGCTGCGGCACAGCTTCGGGTTTCGCGAAGGCGCGGCAGTGGAGTTTTTCTCCACCGGCACTTTTGTCGGTGTGCGGCCCGTCCAGCCGGTCACACAGTTGCCTAAAAGCGGCTTTGGCATGGTCAAGTCTCGCAAAAAACACGCGCCCGCTGACTTTGATGTCGCGACGCTGCTCTCAAAAACTGCCCCATGATTGGCCTGGACACTAACGTTCTGGTGCGCTACTACGTGCAGGCTGTGCCGGGTCTGGATGATGAAGCCACCATCAAACAGTGCGAAGCGGCTCGCAAACTTATCGACAGCGGCAAGCGCCTGATGGTGGGTAAAACCGTTGTTTTGGAACTTGAAGGGGTGCTGCGCGGCCGCTACGAGCTCACCACCCAAGAGGTGCAACAGGTGCTTGAACACGTGCTGAGCATGGCCCAAGTCGAGATGGAGGACAAAGTCGCCCTCCAGTCTGCCGTCGCCGCCCTTGCACAAGGCTTTGACTTTGCCGATGCACTTCACCACGCCAGCTATCGCACCTGCGCATCTGTTGCGACATTCGACGACAACGGCTTTGCACGGCGCACCAAAAAGCTGGGGCTGAAGCCTGCCGTTCACCTGCTCACCTGACAGCAGTTGGTTGCGTCAATGAGCTTGCCATAAAAATACCCAGTTCGTTGGAGTCCTCCCAGTTGATCAACCATTTACCACAAATGTAGTAAATTTTAGGCAAAAACAGGCTTCCAGCGATTGTTTGACAAAATACATGAAAAAATACACCTCTAGCTCTCGTATAAATTAAATAGTTTGATATCTATTTAATAGCATTCTGCATATCTTTCAGCGATTCTGCTCACGGCGCAATGTCGGCACCCTCAACCCCGTGACGCTTCAGCGAATCAGCAACAAAGCCCGATGTTTTCATCTCCTGCACAAACTGCCCCAGCGCTTGCGCCGCCGCAGGCCCGCGTGATTTGTGCAAGCCCATCGCTTGCTCGATCACCATGAAACGGCCGGGCAGCAGGCGCAAGCTTGGTTGGCGACCTGCATCGGCCAGCAATTGCTGCTTGACCCCGGCGGCGACCTCGTGGCCTTCGTCGATGAAGGTCTGGATAACGGCCTGGGAGCTTGCCGCGCGCTCAATCTGTGCGTGGGCCAGATGGCGGGTTAAAAACAGGTCGTAGGCGCTGCCTTTGCCCACTGTGACGCGCGTGCCGGGTTGATCGACCTGGCTGTTGTCGGTCAACGGCGAATCCGCGCGAACCATGTAGCAGCCTTCGATCAACACATAGGCGGCGCTGAAGGCGATGTGCTGGCCCCGCAGCGGGTCAATGGCGAAGAAGCCGATATCGGCGCGAGCCGCTTCCACCGCTTGCACAGACTCGGCGGCCTTGTCGAACACGAGCAGTTCAACATCCAGCTTCAACTGCGCGGCCCATGCGCGGGCCAAATCGATAGAAACCCCCACCGCTTGCCCGCTTGATGCCTCTCGCTTAGCGAGGAGCGGATTGCCCAGGTTGATCGACACGCGCAGAACGCCGGTCGGGGCAATGATTTTGATCAGCGATGAATCCATTTTGAGTGTT